>JANYDP010000570.1 GCA_025363535.1 Verrucomicrobiota bacterium
CATCGTTCACGTCAGCAGCGGCGCGGGCGTGGCGCTGGTGGCGTCGGCGCGCGGTCAGGGTGCGGACGTGACGTGTGAGACATGTCCGCATTACCTCGTGCTGACCGAGGACGACGCGGAAAAAATCGGCGCGCTCGCCAAGTGCGCGCCGCCGCTCCGCACAAAGTCGGCGCAAGATGTTTTGTGGCGTTACGTTGCGGCGGGACATGTCAGCACCATTGGCTCGGACCATTCGCCGTCGCCGCCGGACCTGAAGCGGAATGACAATTTTTTCAAAGTCTGGGGCGGCATCTCCGGCGTGCAGCACACACTGTCGCTCCTCTTGACTGGCAGGAGACGAGGTAACGAGTCTCAAACTAATTTTGGGGAAGCTCGTCAGAGGCTCCTCACGTCGTCTCCGACGAGTGAATTGCCGCTGCCGCTAATCGCCAATCTGCTTTCCACAAATGTCGCGGCGCGATTCAAGATTCCGCACAAGGGCAAAATCGCGCCGGGCTTTGACGCGGACTTTGCGCTCGTGGATTTGAAACAGCAGTTCACCATGGCGAAGGAGGATTTATTTTACCGCCATCCACAGAGTCCCTACGTCGGCCGCGCGCTGACCGGGCGCGTCAAGCGGACCATCCAGCGCGGGAAAACTATTTTCAAAGACGGCAAAATCGTCAATGCTGGCGGCGGCAAACTCATCATACCAACATGAAATCCAAATCCGGTCTCACCCGCACCGTCGTCAAACGCAACTACACGCTCATCACCACGGACGGCCATGTGCCGAGCGTGCTGCCCGGCTGGCGCAATGCCGTCGTCATCATCCACATCGCGCCCGTCATGGGCGGTCCGCGCTTTGCGCAGCTCTCCATCACGCTGGACGAAACCAGCAGCGGCACGGGCCACACCGGCCCGCTGGAACATTTTTATTACTTCCAAACCGGCGATTGCACGGCACAATTGAACGGCAAAAAGCACGAGCTGACTTCCGGCAGCTACCTGTTTCTGCCGCCGCAAACGAAATTCAAATTTTCCGGCGCAGGCAAAGGCACAAAGTTGGTCGTGTTCCTGAAAAAATTTGAGCTGTTGGCGGGCGAAAAGACTCCCGGCGTCATCTGCGGCCACGCGAACGCCATCGCTGGCAAACCGTTTCTCGGGCACGAGGACGCCCGGTTGCAGGTGTTGCTGCCCGACCATCCGTCATTCGACATGGCCGTGAACATTTTCACCTACGACCCCGGCGCGACGTTGCCGTTCGTCGAGACGCACATCATGGAGCACGGCCTGCTGATGCTTTCGGGCCGCGGCATCTACCGCCTCGGTGACGACCGCCATCGTGTCACTGCTGGCGACGTGATCTGGATGGCGAGCTATTGTCCGCAATGGTTCATCGCGCAGGGGAAAGCAAAATCGAGCTACATTTATTACAAGGATGTGAATCGCGCACCGCTGTGAAAATCTCCATTAATAAGAACCGCCTGCAAAAGAAAATTGACGACCTCGCCCTCATAACCGAAGCCGCGCCCCCGGTGGTCACGAGGGTTTTGTTTTCCGAATCGGATTTGCGCGGACGTGCCTTTGTCAAAAATCTCTGCCGCGAAGCTGGGTTGGTGTTGCGCGAGGACGCCGTCGGAAACATTTTTGCACACTGGGAAGGCACGGATAAAACCCTCCCCGCCGTCGCCACCGGCTCACACATTGACGCGATTCCGAACGCTGGAAAATACGATGGCGTCGTAGGCGTGCTCGGCGCGATTGAGGCGATCCGTGCATTGCAAGCGGCGGGTTTTCAACCGAAGCGTTCCATTGAGCTGATTATTTTCACCTCGGAAGAACCGACGCGGTTTGGCATCGGCTGTCTCGGCAGCCGCTTGCTGGGTGGCGTGCTCTCGATCGAACGCGCCGCCGCGTTGCGCGACCACGACGGAAAGGATTTGGAATTCTGGCGCGCTCAAGGCGGCTGCACCGGCTCGCTCGAATCCGTGAAGCTTCCAAAGGATTGCTACGCTGCATTCGTCGAGTTGCACATCGAGCAAGGGCCGATTCTCGAGGCGGAGAACGTTGACATCGGCGTCGTGGAAAAAATCGCCGCGCCCAGCACCTTGCGCCTGCAACTCACCGGCGTGGGCGGCCACGCGGGCGCGACGCTCATGCCCGGACGGCGCGATGCCGGACTCGCCGCCGCAGAAATCGCACTCGCCGTCGAGAAAGCCGCGACCACCACTGGCAGTCCCGACACCGTCGGCACGACGGGCGTTTTCCGTATTGAACCCGGCGCGGTGAACAGTGTTCCCTGCCGTGCGTGGCTGGAGATTGATCTACGTGACACGCTGGTGAAGACGCGCGACGTGGCGTTGGTTCAGATTGAAGCCGCCGTGAAAGAAATCTGCACGCGCCGAAAAATCGAATTCACGATGGAGCGTTTGAACGTTGACCCGCCCGCGATTTGCGACGCCAAGCTCGTCGGAACCACCGAAGTCGTCGCCAAGACATTAAATTTCTCCGTGAAGCGCATGATCAGCCGCGCGTATCACGATTCGCTGTTCATGGCACAAGTCTGCCCGACGACGATGATTTTCATCCCGTGCTTCAAGGGCTACAGCCATCGCCCGGACGAATTTTCCTCGCCGGAGCAGATTGAAAAAGGCGTGCGCGTGCTGGCGGACTCTTTTGCTGAACTGGCGGGATAAGGAAAATTCCAAGCTTCAAACATCGAGGTTCTGGATCAGTTTAACTAAAACTGTAGCGCGTGTTCACATGGCGCGGCAGCGTCTTGGACTGCGGCAGCCCTCTGCCGCTTTCCCCTCGTCGTGCTTGCGGTGTCAAAGCGGCAGAGGGCTGCCGCAGTCCAAAACCTCGCGGAATAACCAAGCTGCTTTCAAAATTCCGGCCACAGTTTTTATTAAACCGCGCTAGAATTTCAGCGCAAAAAATCGCGGTGCGCTTTGAGCCACTTTTCCGCCGCGCGGAAATCGGGACAGAGCCGCTCCACTTCCGTCCAAAAACGCGCCGAGTGGTTCATGTGCCGCAGGTGCGCCAGTTCGTGCAGGATAATGTAATCGCGCACAAAATCGGGCGTCTGGATCAAGCGCCAGTTCAGCGAGATCGTCCCGCGCCGCGAGCAGGAACCCCAGCGCGATTTCTGATTTCGCACGGTGATTCGTTGCACGGTGAATTGATGCTGCGCGGCAAATTCCCGAACGCGCGGCGGCAGTTCACGCGTGGCGAGTTGACGCAAATGTTTTTCAATCGCGGGG
>JANYDP010000022.1 GCA_025363535.1 Verrucomicrobiota bacterium
CGCGCAGGATCATGCGGTGAGCGTTGCGCGGCGGGCCGATCCCGCCGCCGACCATGCCGCGCAAGCCACCGTGATCTATCCGCTTCAACGTGTCGGTGCGCCGGGGCTGCAATGAAACTTCCAATTCGCACCGAATAATGGAAATTGCGAAACCACTATTTTTCCAATCCCAAAGGGATTGTGTCATTCAGCCCAGGGTTGCGACGCCAGAGCTACCCTGGGTTAGGTCGGGAAAAGTTTTCAACCCCAACGGGGTTGTATCGTTCCGCGTCCGTCGTTTTCTGCAACCCCTTCAGGGTTGTTTTCATTCTTCGAATGCTGAACCCAGGGTAGCCTCGCAAACTCGGCAACCCTGGGCTGAATTACTGAATCCCTTCAGGATTCGCCTGACATACGAACTGTGGTTGTTTGCGCCTTCCCAATTGAAACTGAAGCCGTCATTCCATTATGCCTAACCCAACTCCACCCAATCCCGAGGAACACGAGGAATTAGTTCACACCGACGACCGCATCATCGGCAAAGCCATTCGCTGGTCGCTCGTCGCGCTGGTGATCGTGGCCCTCTTGTTCGGCGGAGCCGTGCCTTACTTGAAGCGCAAGCCCGCTGCCGCCGCTCCGCAGATGACCAAATTGTCCGCACCCGTTTCTCCCGAACACCCGCAGACCGAGATGCCACTCGCAAAATTCACCGACATCACCAAGGAAGCCGGCATCACATTTATGCATGTCAATGGCGCTTATGGCGAAAAACTATTACCGGAAACGATGGGTGGTGGCGTGGCGTTTATTGATTACGACAACGACGGCGCGCAGGATTTGCTGTTCGTCAATTCGACCTACTGGCCGGATCACGTTCCTGCCGGCAAACAGCCGCCGACGCTCACGCTCTATCACAACGACGGTCACGGCCATTTCACCGACACAACTTCCGGTTCGGGTTTGGACGTGAGTTGCTACGGAATGGGCGTGGCCATTGGCGATTTTGACAATGACGGTCTCGACGATGTGTTCGTCACTGCGGTCGGCGGCAATCATCTGTTTCACAACGACGGCCACGGAAAATTTCACGAGGTCACGCTTGAAGCCGGCGTCGGTGGCTCGACGAATGACTGGAGTTCTTGCGCTGCGTTCATTGATTATGATAACGACGGCAAGCTGGATCTCTTCGTCGGCAGCTATGTGAAATGGTCGAAGGAAATTGACGCAGAGGTCGGTTACAAAATTGACGGCCGCACGCGCGCTTACGGACAGCCGATGAATTTTGCCGGCGCGTTTTCGCATCTCTATCACAACGACGGCAACGGACATTTCAGCGATGTTTCGGCCACGAGCGGATTGCAGGTGAAAAATCCCGCGACGGGCGTGCCCGCCGCCAAGACGCTCGGCGTCGCGCCGGTGGACGTGAACGGCGATGGCTGGATTGATTTGATTCTCGCGAACGACACCGTGCCGAATCTAGTTTTCTTCAATCAACACGACGGCACGTTCAAGGAAATCGGCGCGCAATCCGGCATCGCGTTCGACAACTACGGCAACACGCGCGGCGCAATGGGCATTGATTCCGCGCGTTATCGCAACGACGGCAAGCTCGGCATCGCCATCGGAAATTTTGCGAATGAAATGACCGCGCTTTACGTCGCACAAAATTCACCGACGAATTTCAGCGACGAAGCGATCACCGAAGGCGTCGGCCCGGCGAGCCGGCTGCTGCTGAAGTTCGGCGTTTTCTTTTTTGATTACGATCTCGATGGCCGGTTGGATCTACTCACGTCGAACGGACATTTGGAGGAGGAGATCAGCAAAATCCAAAGCAGCCAGAAGTATGAGCAGCCCGCGCAACTATTTTGGAACGCGGGCGACCGCAGTGGCGGCTGCTTCGTGGCCGTGCCGCCGGAGAAGGCGGGCACGGATTTGTTCAAGCCAATTGTCGGACGTGGGTCGGCGTTTGCGGACATTGATGGCGATGGCGATCTCGACGTGGTGCTGACGCAAGTCGGTCGTCCGCCGCTGCTGTTGCGCAACGATCAAAAACTAAATCATCATTGGCTTCGCCTGAAACTCGTCGGCACAAAAAGCAATCGCGACGCCATCGGCGCGTGGATCACCGTGCGCGTGAATGGCCAGACTTTGTCGCGCCAGGTGATGCCCACGCGCAGCTACCTTTCGCAATCCGAACTGCCGGTGACCATCGGCCTCGGCGACGCGACGAAATTCGACTCGCTCGAAATCCTTTGGCCCAGCGGCACGGTGCAGAAAGTGGAGGCGGTTCAACTGGATCAAACCACCATTGTCACGGAAGCACGCTGAGAAAATTCAGGCGCGTCACAACATTGAACCACGCCGCCGTTGCAGCCGACAGTCGCTTGCTTCGAGCGTTATCGCCAGAGTTGATGGCGGAAAAAGTACTTAAATTATTTTCAAAAGCACTGCGCACCTCGGTTGCCTCACGTCCCACGCTCTGCCATGCTTTCCTGCAGCGTGAACGAATCTGAACCCACTCGCCAACCAGTGCTGAAGCCGCCGCTTCAGGGGCGGCTGAATGCGTTTCAAAAGACCATGCTTGATTGGAACGAACTGCATCCCTATAACGCGGTGCATGTGGTCAGAGTATCTGGAAAGGCAGAGGTGGCGCAGTTGCAGGAGGTCATTCGCGACGCCCTCGTCTTTCGCGGACTGGTGGGCCTTACGTTGAACCGGAAGCAGGGAAGTTTTCAATTTGCCGGTCACGGCGCTCCGGCGGACATCAATGTGATCGAGGCAGGGGACGACCCGTTTGAAACTTTGCGGGCAGAAATCGAACGGCAGATCAACACCGGTTTCGAGACGGCGGGAGCCTTCGAGCCGTTTCGCTTTTTTGTCATCCGGGAAAAAAATTCATTCTGCCTGGGGCTGGTCTATTTTCATGCCGTGGCCGATGCGGTGTCCATCGTGCAATTGCTGCGGCACATTCACAGCACCTTGACGGGCGGGGCGCGTCCCGAGGACATGAAATGTTTCCGCCTCGCCCGGGCGCGCCGCAGTTTCCAGCCCCTTGCGCTCGCGCAGCAACTGGTGCGTTTTCTGGCACAACTGCAGCGGCAGCGGCGGTGCGTCCGGGTGTATCATCGCGACTTGAACGAGGGAGGCAACCGTTTTGAACAGTTCACGCTTGGGCCGGAGATGTTGCGCGACCTGGCGGCGGCGGCGAAAAAATGGGACGTGACCATCAATGACGTTTTCCTGGCGCTGCTGCTGCGTTGCTGTTCGGCTTACACCCTCAAGCGGTTTGAACATCCCTCCCGGAGACGCATCGCCGTCGGATGCATCGTCAATACGCGGAACGACCTGAACCTCGCGGAACCGGACGGCTGGGGCTTGTTTCTCGGTTCGTTTGTGGTCAGCCATGAAGCCCCGGAAGGCTGCGCTTTGGCGGACTTGGCCCGCGCCATTCGGGTTCAGACGCAGGCGATCAAGCAGCGAAAAGCCTACGCCGGCCCGCCGGTGGAACTAGCCCTGGGACGTTTTCTTCTTTCTTTCTACTCGACGAAAGACCGGCCGAAACTATATCAGAAACATTATCCGCTCTGGGGCGGCATCACGAACATGAACCTGAATTCATTATGGCCGCAGCCGGCGGGCGGGCCGCCGGTGGATTATTTTCGCGGCGTCTCCACCGGGCCGGTCACGCCCCTGGTGCTGTCGGTCACGACGGTGCGCGAGGTTGTGAACGTGGGGCTGACGTTTCGGACCTCGACCTTTACCGTCGCCCACTCCCAGTTCATTAAAAATCTGTTTCTCCAGTTGTTGGAACAGGTCAGACTCAGTTCATGAAAACTTTTTCAACATGGATGTTGATGTTGGGTGCCGTGGGGTGGCTGGGCGGTTGCGCGCTCTATGACCGGCACGGCTTGAGCGCGGCCCGGGCGCTGGCGATTGAAAAGGAATTCGGGCTGGCGAAGTATGCCCTCACCCCGGCGGCCGAGGAAAAAATTCTGGCGCTCAATCCGGAACACGTTTCCGCCAGCGATCTCAAGCTCGTGCTCGCCCATGCCCCGGCACCGCGCATCATCAACATCCATGGCGGCATCTACCCGGTGCATCGGCAGATGATTTCGTTTTCCAAATTTCTCGTCGGCATGGGCTATCCCGAAGCCAGCATCCGCAATCCCGGCGACGCGACGTGGACGTTCAGTTGCTACGAGGACACCGACATGATCGCCGGCATGATCGCCTGGTATTACGAAAAAGAGGGAATGCGCCCGATGATGATCGGCCACAGCCAGGGGGGGATGCAGGTGGTGCGCATCCTCGATAAATTTGCCGACCCCGACACCAACAGCCTGGAAGTCTGGAGTCCGCTGACCTGGCAGAGCGAGCTGCGCCGCAAAATCACCGACCCGCTCACCGGACAGGTGCGGCCGGTCGTGGGCCTGCAGTTGCCGTATGTGGCCGCGATGGGCGTGGCGGACTGACGCGGATCCTGCCGAACCAGTTGGACATGAACTTCCGGCTGCGCGACATCCCGGACTCGGTGGAGGAATTTACTGGGTTCTACAAAGGCAACGATTTGCTCGGTGGCGATCTGCTGGGCTATGGCTCGATGAATCATTTTCATGCGACCGGCCACGCGGCCGTCCGGAATATCCGGCTGCCCACACAAGAAGAGCACGGCAAGACGCCCGCCGCCGAGCATCTGTTGCGCAGCAAAAAAATCGAAGCGTGGCTGAATGACTATACCCCGATCGCCACGCCAAATGAAGACGTGACCGTGCAGTTCGATTCCGACAGCCGGCACATTCTCTTCGCCGCCGACATCTGGTACAGCGTCAAAAAACATTGGGTACTCGAGTTGCAGCGGCTCATCCGTGCCCGCCGCGCGGTGCCACCCACCCGTTGACCAACATCATGAACCTCCGAGTGCTGGCGGGAATCATTGTCCACCTTCTGGGATGTGCCGCCCACGCCGCCCCGGCGGCCGATTTCTTTTCGCAGCGCGGGCAGCCATTTCTCACGCCCGCTGCGGAAAATAAAATTCTGGCCCTGGACCCCGAGCATGTCAGCGAGCGGGACATCCGGGAAGCGCTGTCCAATGCCCCGGCCCCCAGGATCATCATGATCCAGGGCGGCTTGCTGCCGGTGCAGATCGCGATGAAATCTTTTTCCAAATTCATCATCGGCATGGGCTATCCCGAATGGAGCGCCCGGGATCCGGTGGACGGTGCGTATTCGTGCAGCTCGTTCCGTGACAGCGCGAAAATCGTCAGCCTGATCGCGGGCTGCTACGAGCGCGACGGCTTGCGGCCCATGCTGCTCGGCCACAGTCTCGGCGGCATGCAGGTGGTGAAGGTGTTGCAGATGATTGCCAGTGAAGCAGACCATCCGCCCGTCATTTGGAATCCCCGGACGGAACAGCCGGAGACCCGCCGCGATATCCGCGATCCGCTCACCGGCCGGTTGCGGCCGGTCACCAACCTCCAAGTCTGCTATGCGGCCGTGTTGGCGGCGGGCGGGCTGGGCCGGACCGTTCCCAGTCAATGGCGCATGAATGGACGGTTGCGAAAAATTCCCGACAGCGTGGAGGAGTTCACCGGCTTCTCGATTCAGTTGGATGTTCTTGGCGGCGATTATCTCGGGTACGGCCCGGCGAATTTATTTCAAGCCACGGGCACGGCGCATGTCCGCAATGTGCGGCTGCCTACCGCGTCCAACCACTGGACGGTGCCGGTCACGGAAAATCTTTTGCAAAGCCCGGCGGATCGGGACTGGATCAACAACTATGTTCCGGGCGCAGCTACGCCGGAGGCTGACCCGACTTTTAAGGACAACGCCCATATGATCTGGGCCGCCGATGTCTGGCACAGCATCAAACGCCATTGGGTGCTTGAACTTCAAACCCTCATCCGCGCAAAACATATTTCCCATGACTCCTGATGAATTCATCCTCCGGCGCGTCTGCGTCGCCGCCGCCGCTTTGATCTACTGGGGTGGCGTGGCCATTCATGCGCGCCGCATCCGCAAGCGCATCGGGAAATCGGCGAACCTCAAACCGCGCTCGCCCAAGGAAAAACTCCTCTGGGCTGGTTGGGCGTTCATGATCCTAGGCTGGCTGCTGCAACCGTTTTTCTTATTTGATGCAAAGCATCTTGCATCCTCGTGCCTCACCCCGGCCACGCTCGCGGGCGGGCTGGCGCTGATCGTTCTCGGTTACGCGGCCACGCTTTGGTGCTACGCCTCGATGGGCGACATGTGGCGCATCGGCGTCAACCGCCAGGAAAAAACCGCCCTCGTCACGCGCGGCCCATATCGCGCCATCCGGCATCCGATCTACGGCTTTCAAATCGTCATGCTGGTCGGTTCGGCTTTGCTGCTGCCCACGATTTTTTCACTCGTCATCCTCGCCGTTCACTTTTTTTGTGTGCAAGCCAAGGCGGCGGATGAAGAAGCTTATTTACTCGGGGTGCATGGAGAAACGTACCGGGCCTACCTCAACCGCACCGGCCGGCTGTTTCCAAAATTATTCCGCGGCTGATCCCAAAAAAACGGCAGCGCCCGGGCGAGGACGCTGCCAATACTTTGATCAACAAGTGACCCAGTTTGCGACGTTAACCTCCTTTTAAGCTAACGATCAAAAACTACCAGGAGTGCGTGTCAAACCAAGGGCGAGACGGTGACGGTGTGGTGACAAAAAAGCCCCGTCAATCAAGGCTTCCGGTCGTCCCGCTGCTCGCCGCCAAACAGAAACCACGCGCCCACGCCGGCGGCCAGCAGGCCGGCGGCCTCCAGTTGCAGCCGCGCCTGATCCAGCCGGATGCCGATGGCAAACGAGTATTCGCGCGGTGCGGGCGGCGAGAAGAGGAAGGCGTAGCCCGCAGCCGTCTGCGTGTGGGTTGTGTTGAGATCCACGGTTTGAATCCACGGCGGAAAAAGTCCCGCCAGCAAGCCGGCGAGCGCGGCGGTGGCGACAATTATTTTCCGCCGCCGGAGGCAAGCAGGCGATAGTTTCCGGGCGGTCTGGCCGTCAATCAAACGATAGAGCCAGAGCGGGGGGAAAATAAACGGCGGCTTCCCGACGGCCGTGAACTTCGTCGGCCCGGTCATGCGGTAAAGTTGTTGGGCCGCATCGTCGGCGGGTTTTTCCGTCGGCGGGGAAGTCGCTGCGGCCGGCCGGATGGCCTGGGGCAGTTCGCGTTCCAGCCAGTCGCGCACTTTGGCTTCATCGCGCAAGGATAACGTTTGCCGGGCGCGGATGTGGTGGACCGCGACGGCGATGGCCTGGTCGGATGACTGACCTGACGCGCAGGTGTTCACGGCGCTGGCCAGCCCGCTGGCGAGCAGGCTCTGGCTGATTTCTGGTGTTGGATTCATCAGGCGGATCATGGATAGCAAAAACCGGGCAGCCCGGCAAACCAATGGCTGGCCGAATTGTTGCCGCACAAATGTCTCGCCAATTCGCTCCCGCCTTTTCCATATTCCCCCGAAGCATGAGTATCACTTTCACCAAACTCCGTCCGTTGTTCCACTTGTTCACCGCCGCCGCCCTGCTCGGGGCTTCCTTCCGCAGCCCGGCCGCCTCCGTTCGCGAGACTTTGAATTTCGATGCCGACTGGCGGTTTCTAAAAGCTGACGCGCCGGGCGCGGAACAGCCGGGCTTCGATGCGGCTACTTGGCGGCCGCTTGATGTGCCGCACGACTGGAGCATCGAAGGGCCGTTCAATGCAGCCAATCCAACCGGCGGCGCGGGCGCATTTCTGCCGGCGGGCATCGGCTGGTATCGCAAACAGTTTTCACTCCCGGAAAATGTGTCGGGCCGCCGTGTGTTCATCGAGTTTGACGGCGTGATAGCCAACAGCGATGTCTGGATCAACGGCACCTTGCTGGGCCACCGGCCGTTTGGTTACGTGAGCTTTCGTTACGAGTTGACCGGGCATTTGAAATTCGGCGGCGAAAAAAATCTGCTCGCGGTACGCGCGGATAATTCGGAGCAGCCCGCCTCGCGCTGGTACGCAGGCGCGGGAATTTATCGCCACGTCCGGCTCATCATCACTGATCCGGTTCACTTCGAGCAATGGGGAAATTTCATCACGACTTCCCTGCGCGCGGAGTCGGGCCTGCCGATGACCATTGTTCAATCATCCAGCACGGTGGCGAACCAGTCGGAGCAGCCGTGCGAAGTGTCCGTGCAAATCCAGGTCTTTGATCCCGATGGAAAAATGGTGGCGGTCAACCACACCGGGCCGCAAAACATTGCGCCTGGAAAATCAGCGGTCTTTGAGCCGCGCGCGTTGTTGTTCAATGCCCGCGTGTGGAATCTCGAGCATCCCGAACTGTATCGCGCCGTGCTGGCCGTGCAGTCCGCCGGAGCGAGTCTGGACGAAGACGCCGTTCCGTTCGGTGTAAGGCAGTTTGAATTTCGCGCGGACTCGGGTTTTTATCTCAACGGAAAAAACTTCAAGCTCAAGGGCGTCTGCCTGCATCACGACGGCGGTGCGTTCGGTGCCGCGGTGCCGCTGGACGTGTGGGCGCGACGGTTGACGGCGCTACGCGAACTGGGCGTGAACGCCATCCGCACCGCGCACAACCCGCCTGCCCCGGAGTTTCTCGACCTGTGCGACCACATGGGTTTTTTGGTGATGGACGAATTGTTCGACTGCTGGACGGTGGCAAAGAATCCCTACGACTATCATCTCTTTTTCGAGGATTGGTCGAAGCTGGATTTGCGCGACACCATCCGCCGTGACCGCAATCATCCGAGCGTGATTCTTTACAGCGTGGGCAACGAAATCCACGACACGCCGAACGGAGAACTCGCGAAGAGAATTCTCAAAGGGCTGGTGGATGTCTGCCACGCTAACGATCCGACGCGGCCGGTGACGCAAGCACTGTTCCGGCCGAACGTCAGCCACGACTATGACAACGGCCTCGCCGACTTGCTTGACGTGGTCGGCACGAACTATCGCGACAACGAACTGCTCGCCGCCCAGCGAGCGAAGCCTTCCCGAAAAATCATCGGCACCGAGCAGCGGCACGACCGCCAGACGTGGCTCAACTTGCGCGACAACCGTTCCCACTCCGGCCAGTTTTTGTGGACAGGCGTGGATTATCTCGGCGAGTCGCGTCGGTGGCCGCTGGTGGGGCACGCTTCGGGTTTGGTGGATCGCACCGGCGAAGTGAAACCAATGGGTTTCGAGCGTCAAAGTTGGTGGATCGAAAGGCCCATGGTGCGCTTGGCCCGCCGCGTGGCCGCCGACGACTTGATGCCCACCGACCCTGGCTACGGTGGCGCGGAGTTGCACACGCAGGTGCAGTTCGCCGACTGGACGCCGCGCAACCTCGCCGCGCATGATGAGAACATCGAGGTCTATTCCAACTGCGAGGAGGTGGAATTATTTCTTAATGGCAAGTCGTCCGGCATAAAAAAAATCAACGCCGACGCCTCGCCGCGCGTGTGGAAAATTTCCTTTGCGTCCGGCACCTTGAAAGCGGTGGCACGCAATCAAGGTCGCAAGGTCGCCACGGATGAACTGCGCACCGCTGGGAAGCCTGCGAAAATCATCCTGACCGCCGACCACAAAAAACTCGCGCTGGGCTGGGATAAGATTTCCTTCGTGACCGCCACGGTGGTGGACGCCAATGGTGTGACCGTTCCGAACGCGAGCGATTTGATCACCTTCAAAATCGCCGGCCCCGGCGTCCTCGCCGCAGTGGACAGCGCGGACAATGCGAGCCATGAATCATTTCAGTCGAACGAGCGCCGCGCCTACGCCGGCCGCTGCGTGGCCGCGTTGAAAGCCACGGCCACGAAGGGAACAATCATCTTGACTGCCACAGCACCCGGCTTGGTGGATGCGAAAGCGACGCTCGCGGCGACCCGATAAAAGCAAAAGGCGCGGAAATGAATCCGCGCCTGGCACCTTGCCTGAGGTTGAGTTTGATTTACTCGCGTTGGATGCCGAGTTTCTCCATCAGTTCATAGAGTGTCGGGCGGCTGATGCCGAGTTCGATGGCGGCGGAACTGACCTTGCCGGCGTGGCGTTGCAACACTTGCTGGATCATTTCGCGTTCGACGGCTTCCCGGGCTTCCTTGAGGGTGGTGGGACGTTCGCCTCCAGCCTCTTGAGTGAGTTCCAGATCGGCGGACGTGATGCGTTTGTTGTCGGCCATGATGACCGCGCGTTTCACGCGATTTTCCAGTTCGCGGATGTTGCCGGGCCAGGTGTGCCGGGTCAGGGCGCGCAGAGCCTCAGGCTGGAACGTCAGGTTGGTCTTGCCGTTTTCCGTGGCGAAGCGTTGCAGGAAAATCTGCGCCAGCAGTTTCGCATCCTCGCCGCGTTCGCGGAGCGGGGGCAGGTTGATCGTGACGACGGCGAGGCGGTAGAACAGATCTTCACGAAATTTTCCGTCCTGAATGTTGCTCTTCAAATTGGCGTTGGTCGCGGCGATCACCCGCACGTTGGTTTTGATTTCCTCACGGCCACCGACGCGGGTGAAGCGCTGCTCTTGCAGGAAGCGGAGAAACTTGACCTGCAGCGGGGCGGGGAGTTCGCCGATCTCGTCAAGGAACAAGGTGCCGCCGTCGGCGGTTTCGATGCGGCCTTTGCGCTGGACGTGGGCACCGGTGAACGCGCCCTTTTCGTGGCCGAAGAGTTCGCTTTCGATCAGGGTTTCCGGGATGGCGCCGCAGTTGATGGCGATGAACGGGCCGCCGCTGCGGGGGCTGCGGCAGTGAACGGCTAGCGCGGCCTTTTCCTTGCCGGTGCCGCTTTCGCCGAGGAGCAGCACGGGGGCTTCGGTGGTGGCGACCTTGCGGATGGCGGAAAACATTTCCTGCGTCTTCTGGCCGGTGCCCAACATGCCTTCAAACAGGCCGTCGCCGAGGTTCTGCCAGAGGTGGCGGTTTTCGCGTTCGAGGCCGGCCACATGGAAGCAGCGTTTGATGAGGATTTTCAGCTCATCCATGTTGACGGGCTTGCAGAGAAAATCATACGCGCCTGTGGCGATGGCGCGTAGGGCGTGCTCGCGTTCGTTCTGGCCGGTGATGACGATGGCCTTGGTCATCTTGTCCACCGCCAGGATTTCCGCGAGCAGGGCGAAACCTTCCTCGGTGTCGCCGGCGCGCGGCGGCAGGCCGAGATCGAGCAGGGCCACGGCGGGTTTGTGCGTGCGGAAGGCTTCGAGTCCGCTGGCGCGGTCCTCGGCCATGACGATTTCGTAGTCCGCCGTGAGCGCCCATTTCATCTGGGTGCGGATTTCGTCGTCGTCATCAACAATGAGCAGTTTTGGTTTCATCAATTCAGCTGGGGAGTGGCAGTCGGACGTGGAAAGTGGAGCCTTTGCCCGGCTGGCTTTCGACCTCGATTTTTCCGTGGTGGGCTTCCACGATCATTTTGCATTGGAACATGCCGATGCCGGTGCCGCCTTTCTTGGTGGTTTGAAAGGGGCGGAACAGTGAGTGGCGGAGAAATTCCTCGGACATGCCGCAGCCGGTGTCGCTGACGCTCAGGGTGGCCCAGCCGTTTTGCCGGGCGGTCTGCACGCGGATCTGACCGCGTGGGCCGATGGCTTCATGGGCGTTGAGAAGAAGATTGGTGACGATGTTTTGAATCTGTTCGGGATCAAGTTGAATGGCCGGCAAAGGTTGCAGCTCCGTTTCGAGCCGGATTTCCGGCGTGGTCTTCCAGCGGGCGAGCGCCGAGGTGACGAGGTCATTCAAGTCCGCCGGGACGGTGTGCAATTCGGGCTTCTGCCGCAGCACGCTCAACCGGCTGATGAGATGGTTCATGTGGTCGACGGTTTTGGAAATGCCGCGCAGGACGTCGGCGCGAAATTCCGGGTCGTCAAAATGCAGCGGGAGATTTTGCAGCATCAGCGAAAGGGTGGACGCGGCGTTTTTCAAATCGTGCGCGAAGAAGGCGGACACGGCGCGGAAAGCCTCCTGTTCATTGGCCTCCAGGAGTTTTTTGGAAAGTTGAATCGTGAGCAGGCCGGCTCCGACGTGGCCGCCGATGCAGCGCAACAAATCCAGTTCCTCCTGCGAATAGGGCAGGGCGCGGACGCGATCACCCAGGATGAGGAGGCCGAGCGGGCGTTCAGTGGCGACGATGGGGACGCAAATGCGGTGGCCGCCCTTGAGAAAATTAGCGGGGTTGGTCTGGCGCAATTCGGCGGCCCACGGCCCCAGGGTTTCATCCAGATCGAACGGGAACGGGTGGTCGCGCAGGTGTGTGAGGAAGGGTTCGGCCTCGGAGCCGGTCTGGATGCGGCGGGCGGTCTGCGAGGAGGGCAGGGCGGTGGAGGCGACGAAGACAATTTGTTTTTCCGTTTCGTCCACGAGCCAGATGGTGGCGGACAAAACATTGAACGTGTCGGAAATCAATTTGGTGGTGGCGTCGCAGAGACTGGCGGGGTCGGTGGCGTGGGCGGTTTTTTCGGTGAACTGGCTCCAGACTTTGCGGGAATCGTAGAGCGGCCGTTTGAAATTGCGGCTGATAAAGCGCTGCGTCGCTTGCCGGACGCGGTCGGAAAGCAGGATGACCGCGAGGCCGACAATACCGAGCAGGACGAAAAATGCCTTGAGCGGAAAGGCGGTGTCGCCCCCCAGGAAGATGACGATTTTGGCGAGGGTTCCGACCGTCAACATGTAAACACCCGTCAGCATCAGCGTGATCGAGCTGTACAAAAAAGTGTGCGAAGGATAGACATCCACTTCCAGCCGGCCGGTGCGCAGGTAGGAAATGGCAATCAACAGACAGCCGATCAACAGCGCGCCGGATTCGATGTCCGCAAGGGACACGATGACCCGCGAATAGAGGAGCGCCTGGCTGCACACGTAAAGCCGCGCGCCAAAGATGACGCTCAGTCCGAGGATGACGAACTTGATGCGCCAGCGCAGCGTGCCGACGGTGGTGCGGAACGTTTTTTCGAGATTGGTCAGCACGAGCAGGATGCCGACAAGGAAAAATAGACTGAGACTCTTGCCGACAGGGGTGAGCGATAGAACCCAGTCCTCGGTGTTTTCAATTTGTTGGACGGATTGATACAGACCTTGATCCAAGCCCACGAGAAGAATGACGGGAACGATCAGGGCGGCCAGCAGCACCAGCCGCCAGCGCGCGAGGAACTCCCGGTAATTTCCGCGCGAATAGGAGAGGCTGAAAACCAACCACGCCGCCGGCAGAAATACGCGCACCGTGCCGGCGGCGGTTTGCCAGCGGAGGATGGTTTCCGGTGTAATGGAATGGAGACTGCAGGCGGTGAAAAAACTTTCCAGCGCCAGCGCGGTCATGCCCCAAAAGAAAAACCAATGGGTGACCGTACGCGGCCGTTGCACGAGGTAGCCCAGTCCAAGCAGCACGCTGAACAAGGCGCTGATGTCGGCGAGAAGGGCGACGCTATTCATGGTTGGTTGGCTTCCTTGCGCTTCCGCTCAGCCCAGGCCGGGCGGTGAGGCGGGCTGTCTTGCGCCGGCTCTTGCCGGTGCTATTTCAGTTGTTCCAGCATCTGCCTGGCGTCGGCTGCCAGCGGCCCCGGCAGGTTTTTGGTCAGGGCGAGTTGCAGCGCGCTCTTACTTTCTTTCGCGTGTTTGAGTTGGAATTGCGCCAGGCCGAGATAATAAAAAGTTTTGCCGTCGGCCGACTCGGGATTTTTTGTGCACTCGCTCAACAGCCGGACGGCACCCAAAAATTCGCCGCGCCGGCAGGAAATGATTCCCAAGATGCGGGCCACCGCCAGATCCGTCGGGGAAATTTCGCGCGCCTTGACCGCCAGTTCGTAAGCCCGCGGCTCTTTGCCGGGCAGCTCGCAATAATGGTCGGCCAGTTTTTTAATGGCGGGAGTGAATTCCGGGTAGAGTGCCAGAACCTCTTCCAAGGCGGCAATGGCGGTGGCAAAATCCGAGCGGTTTTCTGCGGCCGCCGCCGAGGCCATGAGCGCGGGGACGTGGTTGGGGCTGGTCTGAAGGAGTTGCTGGATTTTTCCGCTGGCCGCCGTTGCTTTCATCGGATCGTCAGCCAGGGAAAGCAATTCCAAAAACTGGGTGGCTTCCGCCGCCCGCACAAAACCGGGATTCGCAATTAAGGCATCGTGCATGGTGGCCTCGGCCTCGGCGTCCTGGCCCGTGCTGTAAAGGGCCCGGGCAAGGTCAAACAGCAATCCCGCATCAGCCGATTGCCGCGCGTTGCCTTGCTGCAAAAGAGTCAATGCCCACTTGTGCTGGCCCCCGGCGAAAACCAAATGTCCCAGCAGGTGGGCCACATCCGGGTTTTCCGGGGCGAGCTTGTAGGCGGCTTTAGCCAGCTCCAATGCCTTGGGCGCGTTGGTCAAATGATCGGCGTAAAGGCGGGCCAAGTTGATGAGCAAGCGGGGATTGCCGGAGTTTTGTTTGATGACCTGTTCATAGACTTGCGCGGCTTTTTCCTGCGCTCCCTGTTTTTCGTAGATGGTGGCCAGATGCGTCAGGGCGATGGGGTCATCAGGTTGTTCGGTGAGGCGTTTTTCCAGGCGCGCGATCAGCTCGGGGCCGCCTTGCGTATAATCCAGCGTCAGTTGGGCAAGCCGGCGGCGCGCTTCCTCCTTGCCGGGAAAATCCCTGGCCGCAGCGACGGCCCGTTTGAAGGCGTTGCTGGCGCGGGTTTCGTCGTTCATCATGTAATAAGTCATGCCGAGGTGATAGGCGACTTCGGGTTCGTCGGGCAGTTTTTCCGCGCTGGCCTGAAGCAGACTTATCGCCCAAGCGTAGTCGCCGCGTTTGAAGAGAATCCAACCCAGGGTGTCCGCTGCGGAGGGATCATACGGCGCGAGATCCCGGGCGTGCCGGGCCATGTCCAGGGCTTTGTCGAGCTGGTTGAATTGTTCGGAGTAGAGGTAAGCCAGGTTGTTCAAGGCGATGCCGGAGTTCGGGTCAATCGCCAGGAGTTTTTCGTAGGTGTCACGGGCCTGGGCGAAATTCCCGCGCTCGTTTTCGGTCATCCCGATGAGCAGCAAGGCGTGGACATCGCGGGGATTTTTTTCCACAAACTGGTTCAGTTCTTCCAGGGCCTTTTCGGTTTTTTTGGAACTGGTGTAAAGCTCCGCAAGCATCATGTAGGCGGGCCGGTAGCCGGCGTCCAGCTCGATGGCTTTCTTCAGGTCGCGTTCGGCGAGGTCGAGATTGGTTTGCGCCAGCAATATCCGGCCATGGATGGCGTAGAGTTCGGGCAGCGTGGGACGCCGGGCGATCTCCGCC
This sequence comes from Verrucomicrobiota bacterium, assembly GCA_025363535.1. Lineage (GTDB taxonomy): Bacteria > Verrucomicrobiota > Verrucomicrobiia > Limisphaerales > CAIQOK01 > CAIQOK01. The sequence continues at coordinate 15,200 of JANYDP010000022.1, forward strand.
TCGACCAGCGCGAGCACCGAGCTGAAATTTTTCGCGTAGATGTCCAGGCCCACGAGTTGTTGCAGGGCGGGCATGAAATCCTGATCCAGCGCGCGCGCTTTGTCGAACTCCCGGCGGGCTTCCGCAGTCTTGTCCTGTTTTAGCAGGAGGCCGCCGATGACGAAGGGGACCTGGGGGGATTCGGGGTGATATTTTTCCAGACGGCGGCAGGTGGCGACGGCATTGGCATAATCTCCTTTCGCCGCATAGGCGCCAGCGAGATAGAGGTAGCCGTTGTCGAGTTGCGGGCGGCGTTCGAGCAGGGGCACGAGTGATTTGATGGCGGCATCGGGATTGTCCTTCTGGGTGTTCAACTGGGCCTGCCACAAGATGGCCTCGGCGAAATTGGGATCCAACGCGACCGCCTCGTTGAAGTTTTTGAGGGCCTTGGCATTTTCGCCGGTGAACATGTAGGCCAGGGCGAGCTGGAAATGAATTTGCGCCGAACCGCGGAACCGGTTGGCCAGTTTTTCATATTCCGCCACGGCGGCGGCCGACTGGCCTTGCACGAGTTTCATCCGCGCGCCCAGCAGTTGGCACTGGTAATTATCCGGGTCGCGGGCCTGAATCTGGTTGATGCTCGCGGAGCAGTCGTCGAAGTTTTTTTGGGTAAGCGGCCTTTGGGCGAGCGCGAGTTCCGCCAGCGCGTTCCAGGCGGGCAGGAAATCCGGCGTGTTTTTGGTGAGTTCGTCCAGCAACTGCCGGCCTTCTTCGACGGCACCGGTTTGAATTTTATAGTTGGCGTACGTCACCCGTTCGGTTGCCCGCGGCGGGGAAAGTTCCGCAGCCTGCTTGAGGTAAACTTCAGCGTTGGTGAAATCGCTCCGGCTCCAGCGGAGCGCGCCGAGTGCGTAAAAGGCCCGGTAGGATTTGGGATCAAGCTCCTGCGCGTGCTTGAACCGGGTCTGGGCCTCATCCAGTTGGCCGCCCTCAAGTGCGAGTGTGCCCAGGGCGATTTCCGTTTCGGCGGTGACGCCGGTTTGTTCCACGAGTTTGTCGAGTCGCTGGCGGACGGGTGCCGCGTCTTTGGGGGTTCTGCCCGTTTCTGCCAGCAGGGCGGCGGCTTCGGGAAATTTCGGATCCTTGTCCAGCACGGCCAGGGCTTCGGTCCGTGCGTCTTTGAGATTGCCGAGGAGAAGGCTCAGTTGGCCGAGTTTGACCCGTACCGGAAGGTTGCCGGCATCCAGTTCTTTGGCGCGTTTTAGAAATGGATAGGCGCGCGTGATGCGGCCGTTTTCAAAATACATCAAGGCCAGCCGGCTGAAGGCGTGGGCGTCGGACAAGTCCTCCTTGAGCACGAGCAGGTATTCGATTTCGGCGTCCGAGTAGGCTCCGACGGCGAAGTATTTGTCGGCCTTGGCCTGGTGGCGGGTTTTGCGCGCCTGCTGGGTGCAGCCCGCCACAAAAACACAGGCGAGCACAAGCGTCAGCAGGGACAAGGCGGGCGGTAAAGATCGTTTCATTTTCACTTGAAGCGTTGGTGTGGCGTGCATTTTATTTTACCGGCCTGATTTTTCGAGGCGGGCTTCCCATTTTCGTAGGAGCCAGACTAGCAGAAAAAAGGGCGCGAGCGACACTGCAAAAAATATCGGCCCGCCGCGATGGTGCAACGGGGAATCAAGAATGTTGGGGTCGTAGTGAACCGCGAGTTCCGCCAGGGTGAAAATGCGGAAAGCGTTGCGCAGAATGCCGAGCGGGAGCAGCAGGGCGGCGAGGGTGAGCCGGGGCCAGGGGCGGCGCAGGAAAAAATAGGCGGCGAGCAGTCCGGTAATGAACAAGACCAGGCTTGAACGGACACCGCTGCATTCGGGCGCCACGCCGAAGGTCACGCCGGGCAGGGAAAATTGCGTGCCCTCGCGTAAGACGGACATGCCGGAGCAGGTCAGCATCAGGTAGGAAACCTCGGCGGAACTGTGTTGCAAAAAATCGACGAGTCCGTTTTCCACCGCCAGCGGAAACGGCACGATGAAGATCAGAAACGCCAGCGGAAAAACGGTGGCGCGCATAATCTGTCCGCCCAGCCACCACGCGTACCCGGTGGCAAAGCAAAACAGAAACGCCAGGGTCAGCAGGCAGAGGCGGTCGTTCTCATTCGCAGGTTGCCAGCCCAACTTGTAAGCCGCGAGCAGAGCCAGACCGGGCAGGAGAAATGATACGGCGAGTCTCCGGGCCGGGACAAATACGGGGTTTAATTTTTGACGGTCGATCCAGATGAGATAACCGCTGATCACGGGCATCAGCAAAATATGCGAATACAAATCGTTATGGAGGGAGAAGCGAAACAGGTCGAACAGGGAGCCGCCAAAGCAGAGGCACAGCCCGGCGACAAAGATTGAAAAATAAATCGTGCGCTGCCGCCAGCGGGTGGGAGAGCCAGATTCGGGTAGCCGGGCGGAGATGGGAGCGAGTTTTTCCATCGTCAGAGAGGGCACGATTTCGGTGCGCGGAAGTTTTGAGCCGTTGGGACGAGCGACGGGTCAATAACTATACCCTAACGACAAGCCCGCTTGATTGCTGTTGAGGTGATAACCCTGGGAGTTGGAGGAGTTCTGGCTTTTGGAATAGAATACCGACGCGGTGCCGCGTTTCAGGAAGCTTCGGTTGACGCTGACGCTGAAGGAGGTTTGAGTGTCCGCGCGGCCGGTGATTTCGGGTGGGGCTTGGCTCGAGGAGTTCTGATACTCAGTCAGACCATAGCTACCGCTCAGGCTAAGGGAATATTTTTTGAACAGTCGCTGGCTCAGGCCGACGCTCACGGAGGTGTTTACGTTCACCTGGCTTTGGAAATAGGAGGCTCCGATGCTCCGGCTGGCGGTGAGGTAAATGGCGGTGAACCTGAACGGATGGTAATTCAAGGTGACGCCAAAGGTGGGGCTGAGGAGGGAGGACTGGCCGGAGCCAATGAACTGGCGGATCTGCGCGCCGCCGTTTACGGACAGACTCAACTTGCGCGCAAACGCCCAGCTGAGATTCAGATTCACATCTTCGTAGGTATTGTCGGGACCAATGGCCACCTTGCTGTAGCCCCAGCCCGCGCCTAAACCGGCCGAGAGGCTGGGGGCCAGTTGGTAATTCAACGAGCCGGACAGGGTCCAGTCCGTGGTGCTGCCGACCGCGTTGGTAAAGCCGGAGGTAGAACTGAGTTGCTGACCAGCCGTAAGCGCGGCTGAAAGATCACCGGAGATTTGATAGTCGACTGCCAGTGAGGTGGAATACGACTGTTGATCGGTTTGCTGGGAGGTTTGAACCATTGGGTCGGAGGTGATCGCCACGCTTTGCGAAAGGTTGAATTTCCAGTCTTCATAGCTGGTGTGTCCGTGAAGGGTCACGCTGTGATCCACATTGTTTTTTAATTTCGGGTCGGAATAAAAACTGGCTCCGGCGGAGTAGCTCAGATCCCAGCGCTTGCCTAGATTCATGCCAAAACCCGCAGAAACGCTATTAATGGCGGAATCACTCGCCTGTCCTCGCTGGGAGGGAAGGCCGGTGCCGTAGCTCAATCCATAGCCGATGTGCGGGTGCAGAATGATCGGTCCCCACTGAAAGGGGTTCCGGTTCTGAAAGCCGCTGGCGGCTGAAACTGAAGTCGCGCCGCCGGTGCTATCTACCTGGTTGGTATCGCCGGTGGTTGTCCCGCTCGTCGCTTCAGACGACTTCGGTTCGGCGGGAATGGGTGGTGGGGTGAAGATGACGGACTGCCCGTACGCGTTGATGGCGAGCGTCGCCGCCAGGACACCCCAGGCTGCTGAGCGAAGTCTGGCCGAAGGCCACTCGAATTGGTTCCAAAGTTTTTTTTGCATGGTCATCCTTCTGCGTTCAGCGGTTTATTGGCGGCGACGCCCAGGGGGTTGTCAAGCCACTCGCTATCTTGAGGGGCTGGCCCCCACTTTTTCAAGGAATCTTCCAAAGCCTCGCGCAGGCCGCGCATTTTGATGCCGGTGGAGAGCAGTTTGGATGGATCAAGGAGGTTGTGGTTGCGGGGGGCGCGACCGGCTTGTCGGTAAAATTCGTCCGCGCTTGCCCAGAATTCGTATTTACGATCCGTGCGGAGATTGCGTTGAACCGCCGCCACAATCTGCCGCGCGGTAGCGGAGCCGGGGTTGATGATGTTGTAGGCACCGAAGGGCGCCCGCCGTTCCCAGAGTTGCAGACAGGCATGGACGAAATCGCCACGGTGGGAAAAGGAATTAATTCCGTCGAGGACTTTGGGGTATTGCTGGATTTTAGTGAGATAATTCCGCGGGTGATTGAATTCATCGAAGAGAATGCGGGGCCGCCAAATGTAACATTGTTCAGCCCAGCGCAGGGATTCTTCGGCGAGCGCCTTGGTGCCGCTGTAAAAGCTGCATGGCGGCGAGCGGAAAGAGCAGTTTGGTTCATCTTTTTCCGTGAAGCCCCGGAATTTTTCCGGGTGGAGGTCAAACAGTTGGCGTGTTTCTGGGAGATTCAGATCACGTTCGACATGCAGACCACGGTGGTTGGCGATTCTGGCTCCCGAATAGATGCAGCCGGAGGAGATGTGCCCCCAAGGGGTTTTGGTCAGGTAACAGACGCGGGCCAAAGTCTGTGGCAAAAGTGTGTTGGCTTGGACGGCCTCCGTGCGTGCGGTTTCGCAGTCATCAATGTTCGGGTGACCCGGATAGCCAGCGGCGTTGATGACAAAGTCGGGTTTCAGCGTATGGAGATAATTAAAGAGGACGTCAAAGCGCGTGTAATCCACCGCCCGTCGAGTCAGGGGGGTGAAAGTTATTTTCCGCTTGCGCAACTCGGCGGCGAAAGCCCGCCCCAAATAGCCCGTGGCTCCAAGTAATAGAATCATAAGACAATGAAAGTTGTGTGTGAATGGGGCAAGCCGAACCCGCAAATGGTTACGGGTTCGGCGTCGGACGAATCCTTAAGCAGACTAACTTTTGAAATTGAAGCGAGGCGGGGCCGCCCGTTTCAGAAAGGGTTCAAGCTTTCCATAGGCGGCAGGAACCGGTCGGGATTCCTGACATGGCATTGCGCGTGTCCACGATGCAGCGGGACCAGTCCGCCAGTTCGTGATAATTGACGGTGGAATGTTTCGTGGAAATCAATACCAGGTCGAAGCTCCGAATGGTTTCCTTGTTCCACTCCACGGATTTGGTGCCAGTCCAGTGGGCGTGTTCACGAGTGGGGCGGATGACCGGGACGTACGGATCGTGATAGGCCACCTCGGCACCGCGATGTTTGAGTGTTTCCATGAGCACGTAGCTTGGCGATTCGCGTTCGTCGTCCACATCCGCTTTGTAGGCCAGCCCGACCACCAAAATGCGGCTCCCTTTCACGGCCTTGCTCTCTTCGTTTAACGCTTCGGCCACCCGGTTGATCACGTATTCGGGCATGGCCGTGTTCACTTCCCCCGCCAGCTCAATGAATTTGGTGTGTTGTCCGTACTCACGCGCTTTCCAGGTCAGGTAAAACGGATCAATCGGGATGCAATGGCCGCCAAGTCCCGGGCCTGGATAAAACGCCATGAATCCAAACGGTTTGGTCTTGGCCGCGTTGATCACTTCCCAAATATCTATCCCCATGGCGCTGTAAACAACTTTGAGTTCGTTAACCAAGGCGATGTTCACCCCGCGAAATGTGTTTTCGAGCAATTTTGTGGCTTCAGCGGCACGACAGGACGAGACCGACACGAGTGTCTTGATTGCTTTGGAATAGAGGGCTTTTGCCTTTTCCAAGCATGCGGGTGTGTAGCCGCCCACCACCTTGGGAATGATGGCTACTTTGCTGTCGGGATTACCCGGATCTTCGCGTTCGGGAGAGAACGCCAGGTGGAAATCCACACCGGCCTTGAGTTTGGATCCGGCTTCCAATACCGCCCGTAAATCTTCATCGGTCGTGCCGGGATAAGTTGTGGATTCAAGAACCACCAACGTACCTTTTTGTAAATGTGGGGCGATGCTACGCCCTGTTTCCACAATGTAGGAAATGTCAGGTTCCCGATTTTTGTTGAGCGGAGTTGGCACACAAATGATAACCGCTTCAACTTCCTTGACCCGGCTAAATTCCGTGGAGGCGGAGAACGTGCCGGATTTTACAGCAGTAGCTACTGCTTCGGACGAGATGTGTCGGATGTAACTTTGACCGTTATTCAGGGAATCCACCTTGAATTTATCAATGTCCAAGCCCAGCACCGTAACGCCAGACCGGGCGAATTGCAGTGACAAGGGGAGACCCACATAACCGAGACCTACGATGGCAGTTTTCATGTTTGTATGTATTTTTTGACCAAAAAAAGAACCAGCTTTGACTGAGAAATTATTGTGAAGACCCGGACACTGCTTTCCAGCATTTTGTCGCACAGTCAAAGGTGCATGTTGGAATCGGAACAGGAAGCAAATTACTAAAGGCTTTTGATGCCCTGGCGAAAGCCCTTTGCTATCTCAACATCAGTTTTCGTGGAATACTTGAGCGGAGGCTTAAAGGCAAATTAAAGGGGGCAGCCGTAGCTGCCCCCTAAAACGAGAGTTGATTAATCTAAGATTAAGCGCGCAGTTTGCGGGAAACCAGCGCCAAGCTGCTGAAGCCAATGCCCATCAACATCAGCGTGGTGCCACCGTCCGGCAGCAAAACCAGCATAGGTTGGGCAGCCTTTCCGATATTCGGACCGGAGAGATAAGTCAACCCCAAAGCCCCGACATTCGAACCACCCGGGGTGTTTGCAGCCAACGCCGCCGCCAAACCGGCCAAGCCGCCGCCGTAAGTATTGGCGGCTGCATTGACGAACACGTTCCCAGCCAAGTCAAGGGCCCCACCACCGTAGGAATACTCGCCTTCCAAGGTCCAAATGGCCAATTGCAGTTCGTAAGCATCCTGTGCACGCAATGATGCCGTTCCGCCAGAAGTAGCTCCGTAACGATATGTAGCCAACACACCAGTCGCAAATTGCGAGTACAAATAAGCCGTGCCCTTGGAGAGGATCTTGGTAGCTCCACCAGCGGTTTGCGTGTAGAGGCCATTTGCATTAACCGTTGCGTCATACGAGCCTGGAACCACAATGGAGATGTCGCGTGCCAGGCAGAAAGTCTCAAATCCGTTGTTCACCAAAACTGAGGCTGCATAGCCAACCCCGATTACAGGGTTAATGTTGAATTCCCCACCTCCATTCCCGATGTTATATCCCGAAACGGTGGACACGTTTACGGGAACTGCACCGACTTGCAGCACTGCTGTTAGTGTCAGTGCCACTGCTGCGATTAGTATTTTTTTCATATTTATTTGTGTTTAGTTTAAACTCTCTGCACTGATTAAGCGATACCTGTGCCAAAGTTATTTAGCGGGCTGGTTAAGGGTGGGCAATAAATAAGCAAAAGTCTAATTTATAGATAGATACGATTGTTTTTATTACGCTCAACAGCAGGCAAATCAACTCACTATTGTACCACTATTCGGTTGGATGTAAAAAGCGTCAGACTGACAAATCGTTTAAGTTGGCGTAATATGATTGTAAGTGTCTTAATATGAAATTGATGTGAACCAATTTTTATCTTGTAAAATAATCCTACAAGGGTTGGCGGTTTTTTTAATGTGACTCTTGAATTTTGAAGTCGGAATGATGATTTTTGCCTTACCTGTTCAAACAGCTCAAAACAGTGTGTAAGATTACAACCCCTTAACCTCGAATTTCACCGTCGGGTTTCCCAACCGCCGGAGTGTGCCCGCCTTGGGTGCAGAAACGTAGCCATTTCCAAGCGATTGAACTTTTTCCTGCGAACGTGTGCTCGAACCCGGTTGTGCGCGTGCTCGGGGGCAGCCGACCAGTTGCACCGATGCCGGCCGCTGCGGAGTTTGGGTTAAACGCGCTTCCAAATTCTATCCTTGCCATCAAATCGTTTGATGACTCGTCCGGGAATTCCGACAACCACAGAATAGTCAGGGATGTTTTTGGTGACGACGGCATTCGCTCCAATGATGCAGTTTCGACCGATATTGCACGAAAGAATGCTTACATTCTCGCCCAACCAACTGCCCGAACCAATTGTCACGGGGCCTTTGGAAACAACGGGTTGATCTAAGATGGGCACATCCGGGTTTTCGTAAGAATGGCTGTTATCGGAGATATGGACGCGATCGGCGGTTAACACTTTGGAACCCAGAATAACTGAATTAACGCATGTGATGTGATTAAAGTTTCCGATTTGGCACCCGTCCCCAATCACGAGTTTTGGGACGCAATTTTTTAAGGCCGGCAGCGTAAAAAGCCACGAGTCGCGCGCGATCGTCACGCGGTTGCCTATGAAAATATTCTCCATATTTCGCATTTTAAGCGGCCTGATAATGCGCGAACGGGAGCCAATGGCTCCAAACGCGGGGCGATAAAGTGTCTGAGTTACGGCAAGCCAGTAATAACCGGAAAATCGTGCCAGTAGCCGATGGATGTTTCCTGCAAGTAATTGAGTCATGCTAATGTTTTTCAGCGCGGGTTTGGTTCTGGAGAAAATCCACCACGGCGGTGGCCGCCTGACCACGGTTTGCAAATTTGAATTCAAGAAACTGGTGTTGTTGCGACAGAACCGAGCCTAAATAATCAGCCTCAGAAATCAGGCGGTTTAAGTTGGTCTGAAACTGCACTGCTTCCTTGGCGTAAATTCCACCGCCTTGAAGTGGCCAGGTTACGGGCGCCGCGCCTTGCTTGACCAAGTCGAGAACGATCACCGGCTTGCGCATCATCATGGCCTGCAAGCCGGCGGTGGAACGGATGGTGCAAACTACATTCGATTCGTTGACGGCCTGTTCAAGTGATGTTTCCCGCGGCAGCACTTTCACTTGTGCCAGATCAGCCATGCCATTTTCCCGGTAAAAAGAGTCGTCCTCCGAAGGATGCAGTTTGATGTTCCATTTGATTCTTGGCGTTGATCGGATGGTGTCAATCAGGCAGCGGCCAAACGCCTCGAACAGGACTGAATCTTCGACGCGATCCTGCGTATGGGACAACACCAGACAGACCGGATTGGTGGTTTTGGCATCCGTGGCCGCCCTGGATTCGGACATGCCGAACAACGCATCCGATGCCGGCATCCCGGTGACATGCAGGCGATTTTCAGGAGCACCCCGTTTCAGAAACTGTTCGCGGTAAGACTCGCCCCAAGCAAGAAAAGTATCAGCATAAGTAGGCCAGAGCACCACGTCATTCGACTCCCCGTGTTGCAGAATGGAGGTGGGAATCCCCAGCTTTTTGGCCTGCCAGATCAGTTGGAACTCGAATGGATAAAAATCACTGGTGGAAAGCAAACACGAGGGTTGCCACGCTAAAAGCAGATCCCGGCAAGCGATCTTCGCTCGTTCAGCTGTGATCATCATTTTTACATAAGCCCCGTAATTCTGGCGGACACGTTTTGCGTAATGGGCATGCTGCGGCTTTAACCAGGCGATCATCCAGTTCAACCGCCGGACCGCTCGCCGGAGACTTCGCGGAAGAAATCCCATCCCAATCCGGCCGCTCAAATCGTGCTCACGCAGCACTGGTGAAAAATCGCCGAACACACCGTCGCTCCCACTTTTTACCGCCGCACCCGTTACGATTCCTCCCAGCGAATCCTGCCGCTTCGCCTCGAGCGCCACCGGCAGGAGGTTTTGCAGATTGGAACTCGACGTGGCCGGAAAAAAAATCAACGGCTTGCGGCGAACCACCGTCGGAAGATCGGTTTTTGTTTTGCGGCGTAAAAAAGACCGGAAACACGCCGCCAGATGCCGGAAGTTTGGCCCCCGGCTGAATTCATCCGACTTGCCGAAATCGTTCAGCAGTTCGACGCGCAGGCAGTCAATCACATCGTCCTGCGACTCCTTGCACAGTTGCAGGATCAGCTCCCAATTTTCGGCCCGGGTCATTTTTATTTTTTACGGCGTGGGCGTCGGAACGGGAGCCGGCTTGTGCGTGGCCAGATACACCAGATAGGCGGCGACGGGAATCCACAGCATCTGGCTGATGACAATGCCCTGGCTGACGCCGAGCAACAAATCGTTTCCATACAACGCGCCGGCCAGCGGCCCGGCCACCGTGAAGATGCAGGTCAAAATCTGGTACCACGCCATCAGTTTCCAATCCTTCAAACTCCAGATCGCCAGCTTGCCGATGGTCGCGCCGTTGAAGATGGAGCCGACCAAAATCCACTGCGCCGCTGGCACCGCTTCGATGTATTTTGGAAAAAAATGATTCACCACCGGCGGCAATAAAAACCATCCGGCAATCACGGCCGGGATCATGAACGCCACCACCATCAGGCTGGATTTGAGGGCCATCCGCCAGAGGCGGATCGGTTCGTGAAACTGCCCGTACGAATGGCTCATGCGCGGATAAATGTATTCGCCGAGCGCGTCCGGCACCTTGCAGATCGCCTCGCGCGCCTGAGTGGCCAGCGCGAAACTGCCGACGGCTTTTAGTCCGCCCAAATAGGTCAGCACCCAACGGTCACTGCTGGCAACATTGGAGATCAAATAATCAAAAATAAAAATCGGCGCGCCGGTCTTCATCAGCATCAGGAAGGACTTTGAATCCCAGATCAGCGGTACCCGCAGTGGACGCAGCCAGTGCATGAACACCAGCACCACCAAGGACATCAGCAGCGTCCGTGTCACCATGCCCGCATAGCCAAAGTAAGCGATCATCGGAATGGTAATCACGGTCAGGACGGCTTCCACGATTTTGATTTTAGAAAAGTCCTTAAATGACTTTGCCGAGCGGAAGGTGACAATCAGGTAGTTCGTGTAAAAGGCCACCATGATGATGCCGGTTACTGACGCGAGCGTGTAAAGTTTTTTCGCGCCGCTGTGGTGAAAAAAAATCAGACTGCCCGACCCGCAAACCAGCACCAGCATCGCCGCCATGAGAATGTAAAACTGCACCGTCCCTGCCAGCCGGTTGGCAGTTTTCACGTCGCCTTTGCCGAAAAAATACGGAAGGTCTCGGCTTAATCCGTTGTTGATACCTAGCAGCGCCAGCATGGCGAAGGGCAGGGCGGTGCGGGCCAGGTCCCAGAAGCCGCGATCCTCCGGATCTATCTGGAACGTAAAAGCCGAAGCCAGCAAGGATGCAAACGAACCAATCAACGTTGCGCCAGTGAACAGGAACGCGGCGTTGTGTGTTTTGGCCCGGGCGAGATAATCCCGCGCGATCACTTTGAATTGGCCAAACATTTTTGCAATGCGGGTGGCCGGCGTGGTGAGTATGGGATCGGGCATGGGTTCAGGGGCGGACATGCGTGGCTAAAAAATAATTTTGGAAATCAAAGCACCGGTGCCACGATCTTGCGGGCGCTGAAACTCAACGCGCAACTCAGTTTGATCGGCGCGGGTTTGCTGGTCTCGTCCAGTTCGCGTGCCGAAAAGGCCAGGCGGAAAAAATAGCGATCCTTGACGGGGTGATGCAAGATCAGGCCCACCAGGCTCGAAAGGGTTTTGTCCACTTCAACACGCAGCGCGTGCCGGTGGTCGCCCAGATCCACCGTCCCGCCGGTGACGCCGATGGCGTGCGCCGCCGATACCAGGAACGAAACCGCGCGGCCGTGCTCGATCCGCTCGGAGGCCACGGGAAATGTTTCCAAAGTTCGCCCGCCGTTGTGCGTCGCGTAGTAAAGCGAGCCGGCGTCAAAGGCCTCAGATGCCACCGTGACGTGCCCCAGCCGGAGCGAGCCAAGCAGAGGTTTTTCCCAGTCGAGATCGTAGCGCAAACCCACCTGGTCGGAGCCGGCCTGAAACGTCCACGCCTTGCGGATGTCGCCCAGGCTCGTTGGAATTGTAGCCGACACTACAAACTGTCCGTCCACCCAGCCGGCGACGGGTTCGCACGGCTCCAGGTCGGTGACTTTGCGCAGGCCCGCGCCTTCAAACACCAGATGGCCCGTGTAGTAATCCGCCGCGTGCGAGATGTCGTCGAAATAACCGTGCGGCAAAGTCCGGCACAACGGTTGCGCGGCAACGGACTTGAAGACCAGTGAATCCACGGCCAGTCCGCGCCGGCAATTCAACCGCGCGATCACTGCATCAGTTTCCACGACCAAAATATTTTTCTCCCGCGTCGCCCGCACGCCGGCCTGCGGCGTGGAGATTTTCGCCGCTGTGTCGGGCGGCGCGCTGAACTTCGCGCTGAGTTGCGCCAGTCTCGTCCGGTAATTTTCCCAGCGACGTTCGGTGATGTGTGTGCGGAAATCGCTGCTCCAGCAAAAACACAGTTCCCGCCAATTCGCCTCGATCGCATCCGGCCGGTGCTTGAGCGATTGGTAAATCCGCCAGCAGGCCGTGTTGATCTCAAGATCGTTCCGGCCCGTCACCGCCCAGCGGGTGACGTTGTACTTCTCCTGTTTTTTCACGGGGACAGGATGCGCGGCGGATTCGAGATGCAGTTCGTTGCCCGCGCCCGGCTGGTTCAATAACTCCAATGCCTGCGAGGGTTTGATGAAGGTGAAGCGTCCGTCTGTTTGCAGGCGGGCGATTAATTTCTCAATCCGCTCCCATTCTTTTTCCTGGATGGCCGCCTCGGTTGAAAAACGTCCGGGACGAAAATCAAACACCTCGGCATCGTTGCCATAGAGCGGAAACACGCGCGGCGACGGCGCGACCTGACGCCCGAGGAAATCCAGATGCTCGTTCAGTTCCATTTCACCGTGGGCGTATCGCTGGAATTTTTGAAACGCGATGGACTCGTTCCAGATCAACGGAATGGTTTCGCCCTGCTGGCCGCAGGCGAACTGCGGCAGGTAGCGCCACGCGGCGTTCCATTCGGGATGCGCCTGCGCCGGATTGTTCCACTCCATGATGAGCGCCCGGTAACCGGCGTCGAGGTAGTGCTGGATCATGCCCGCCGAGTAAGCCTGCTCGTTGACCAGCGCGGTGGTGGGTCGAAACCCGAGCAGCTTCTCATAGACCCTATTGCCGTGACGCAAATTCGACGCGTTGACATCTGCCGGCACGAGCGGGCCGATCACCTGGCAGTAACCACTGCCGATCAGTTCGCAAATGCCTTCGTTGGTCAGCTTCCGCAATTCTTCAATCCAGTCCGGATCCAGTTTTGCCGCCGTTTCCAACGTGAAGCCCGTGGCTTCAATGCCCAAGGGCAGCCGGCACTTCCGCGCCAGCCGCAGCAACGGCCAATAGCAGCGTTCCATCACTGCGGCGCGCTGTTCCTCTTCGATGGAGGAGAACGCGAGGTTCAGGTGGAACAACGTGAATAATCTTAGCGCGGCCATGAACGTTCAATGGACGGTTTCAGGGGAAACTGGGGAAAAGCAATTCACCACGAAACATACGAAAGAAAAAATCTGAGCATCTCGGAAACGGTCAGATCAATCCGGATCACCGGAGGGTTTTATCGAAATCGGACGGCCCGGTTTTGCCTGGGAGCGCTGGCGTCCCGCCGGCGAGTTTCAGTTCCGAGCTGTGCTGTCGGCCACAGTGAAAACAAGGAAGAACCCGTTTTCGTGTGCTTCGTGTATTTCGTGGTTCATCCCATTTTTTGGGCTTCAGAGCGGCTCGACGTCAAACCGGATCGTCTGCTTGACCTGCGCAAAAATGGTCTGCGCCTCCAGTTTGGATTTGCCCACGGTGATGATCCAGCAGATGCGTTTGCCGTTGTCAATGAGCGGCTCAATCACCTCACCCGGTTTTTTGGTGATGAGAATTTGTTCGACGCCTTTGATTGCCCGCGCCGCGTCCACGCCATGCACGGCCTTCAATCTTCCCGGCGGCGGAAAAATTCCCGAGCACACCGCCACGTTGGATTTGCTCGGCGTGATGAGCGATTCATCCAGCTTGCGGCCCAGCGAAATTTCCATCACGGCGCGGATCGGATCGCGGCCGGTGGACAGCGGCGTGGTGTATTGCGAATGGAAACCGCCGCTGAGCCGTGCGGGCATCTCAATGATGATCGGGCCTTTGTCCGTCAGCATCATGTCGGCCTTCGCCGGACCAAAGTTGATGCCGAGCGAATCCGCCGCCGCGTCCACCACTTCGTAAATGCGCCGCTGCGTTTCTTCGGGCAGCTCGGACGGATCCACATGCGCGGTTTCGATGTGATAGGGATGATAGCCGAACTGCCGGTCGGCCATGCCGCAGTGATAGTGCCGGCCGTTCCAGACAATCGTCTCCACACTCTGCTCGGTGCCGGTGATGTATTGCTCGATCAGCGCGCGGGCGGTCGAGGACGCGGCCTTGGCGTTTTCCAGCGCCTCGGCCAGTTCGTTTTCGTGGACGATCTTTTTGCTGCCGCGCGACGCCGCGTTGTCAATCGCCTTCACCATTGCGGGCAGGCCGATTTCCTTGAGCGCGAGTTGCGCCTCGTGCAGCGTGCCGACTTCAATCGCCTTGGGCGTGGGAATGCCGTCGCGCAGCCAGCGTTCCTTCATCAACGCCTTGCTGTGCGAGCGTTCAGCGACTTCCACGGGAATGCCGGGCAGACCCAGCGCCTGGGCGATGTTGGCGACTTCCACCGGCACGTCCGCGCCCGCAAACGCCGCCTTGATGTTGTAGCGTTCCTGGTTTTCGCGCGCGAACTTCACCGTGCCGGCGATGTCCCGCGTGTCAATCGGCACGCCGAGATCCGCGTGTTTGAACGCGGCGGCGTTGGGATTGCCGTCGGTGGCGATGACGAACAGCCCGAGTTTTTTGGCGGTCAGCACGGCGGGGATTTGCATCATGCCGCCGCTGACGATGAGGATGCCTTCCTGGCGTTGAGTTTGGCTCATGGGATTTTTTAGGTCGGTTGGAAATTATTTGTCGAGCGATTCGAGGATGCCGGCGGGCGCGTTCTGAATGTGGAAGCACATCCAACTGTCCTCGATGTGATAAATCTTCTTCGTGTGGGACAGCTCATCGAGATAGGTCTTCACCTGCGGATAAACGGCGTTGCTGTAATCATGCCAGGCCACGACCGTTGGCCGTCCCGGCGACAGCATGGCGAAGGAATTGCGCGTGTCGTTGGTGAGCG
>JANYDP010000077.1 GCA_025363535.1 Verrucomicrobiota bacterium
TGCTGCCGACCGCGCCGACGGCCAGATTCATGTCTCCAATCGCCAGGCAAATCGCCTGTGCCATCGCAACCAAAACGTAAAACGCGATGTACCGCGACTGGCTGAAGAAAGTTTCCGCCGTCAGAAAATTCGGCGAGACCAGCGCCATGACGGTGGTCAGAACTCCCGCGAACATGATCAGCCCGAGCGTGCGCCCGCTGACCCAGTCGCTCTGGCCGAAGCGGGGAGTTGAATTCGTTGAGGTCATTTGGTTGCGGGCGCGTTGAGATATTTCGTCTTCAATTCCGCCACGATGCTTTTGGTCATCGCTTCAATGCCAGCTTGGAACGAATCCACGTTTTCCTTCGTCACGGGAACACAGCCGGCGTCCACGAATTGATACGCGGCTTTCGGCTGCCAGCCTTGCAGCATCAGGTCAAGCAGCGCGCAGGAAAGGTAGCCGTGGCCGAAGGGATTTTGCGCGAGCGTCATGTCAATCGAACCCTCGCGGATGGCGGCGAGCACGCGGTCGTCAGTGTCCAAGCCGACGAAGCGGATGCGTTTTGCGCCGGGCTTGCGGTTGTGCTCGGCGAGCAAGGTCGCGGCGGCCACGGTCGTCGTGTAGCCGGTGCAGATCACGGCATCCACCTCATCGCCGCGCGCGACGAGGGCGCTCTCGATCTTCTCGTGCGCCTTCTGCTCGGTCGTCACGTCGCCGACGGTCTGGAGGATTTCCACGCCGGGATATTTCGCGACGACGTCCTCGATGGCCTTCTGCCGGATGGGCGTGTTGGCGTCGGTGAGCGATTCGAGGACGTTCAGGATTTTCCCCTTGTGACCGAGCAGTTCGCAAAGTTTTTCCGCCGCGAGCGTGGCGGCGGCTTTCGTATCGGTGGCCACGGCGAACGGAGTTTCCGAACGTTCGGCCGGTTGCGCGGCGTAGCAGACGGTGAGTCGTCCGGCTTTTTTCAAACGAGCGAACAAGCCTTTCGCGCCCGCCGGGTCAACGGGAATAAATGCAAACGCCTTGTGGCCGACGGTGAACAGCGATTCAATGTTCTGGTTCAGGTTCGCCATCGTGCTTTCCTGCCCGACGACGACGCGCACGCCGACATTATGTTCCTTCGCGTACGCCTTCGCGCCTTCGCCGACGGCGGTGCAATACGGATGCGGCAACGGTTCGTAGAGGACAATCGGCTCAAGCGCGGCCGCGGTGTGGTGCGTCTGATAGATTTTGATCGCCGACAGCACCACCGCCAGAACGCCCAGCGTTGTCAGCAACAGCATGTTGTTTCGCGTCATCGCTAAACCAGCTCGGCCAGGCCATTTCGCGCCAGCACATCCTTGAGTTTCACCGGCAAACCTTTCGCACAAGATTCCTCCATCGCCTGCATGAGTGCGACGGTGACGATGCCTTCGCTCACGTCCGGCTTAGGCGTTTCGCCGGCGGCCAGACAGCGCGCAAAGTATTCGATGTAGTTTTGATATTCTCCCGCGTGGTGCGAGTGGCCGCCGAAGCGAAAGAAGTAATCGTCCTTGTCCTCGAACGTCTCGACGACGGATTGCTCGCCGATCTTCCACGCGTAACGCAGGTCGTAATAATCGCCCTGGCTCGCGCCGTTCGCGCAGCGCAGGGTGCAGCTCATGTTGCTGTCCCGCCCGCAGGGAATGACGGGGCTGGTGTAGGTGCCGCTGACGCGCGCGGGAATTCCGCCCGCAGATTTGAAAATGAACTGGAACGTGTCGTCGTTCTTCAAGCCGAGATCGCGGCCATTCTGGCTCAACGACGAATAGCCCATGACCTCGGCAATGTCCGGCAGATACCAGCGCACGAGATCCACCGGATGACTCAGGCCGCCGTAAAGCCACTTGAAGGAATCGCTCTTCGCCCAGCCTTTCTTGAGGAACCAGCGGTGATCGGCGTTGTAATAAGCCTCCATCGTGACGATGTCGCCGAACGCGCCGGTCTCAAAATGTTTCCGCTGCCGCGCGAACGGGGCGAAGAAGCGCGTGCTCTGGCCGACCATCACGGCCTTGCCGCTCTGCTGCTGCGCGGCGAGAACTTCCTGCGCCCGCGACAGGTCGTGGAGAAACGGTTTCGTGCAGATGACGTGCTTGCCAGCCCGCAAACATTTGATGACGTGTTCGGCGTGCAGATGGTCGGGAGTGTAAATGCCGACTACATCCACCTCCTCGTTTGCGAGCAGGGCGTCCAGCGACATGGTGTAGCGGGTCAGGTTGAATTCATGGCAGCGTTCCTGGCAGAGTTGCTCGTTGACGTCGCACAGGAAGACCACGTTCCACAAGGCACTGTTCAGTCCGCCGGAAATGATGCTGCGACCTTCGCCAAGTCCAAGCACGCCAAGTCCAAGTTTTTTCATAAGTCAAAAACCAATCGCCGCGCCGCCATCCACCGGCAGCACCACACCGGTGATGAATTTCGCCGCCGGGGAACAAAGGAACACCGCCGCATTGCCGATGTCGTCGGGTTCACCAAATTTGCCCATCGGCGTTCGCGCCAGAATTTTGTTTGAACGCGCCGGATCGCCGGCCAGCGCCTGGCGCAACATGGGCGACTCGATCCAGCCGGGCGCGATGGCGTTCACGCGCACCCCGCGGCCAGACACTTCCGCAGCGAGCGACCGCACCATGCCGAGATACGCGCTCTTCGCCGCAGAATACGCGATGACCAGCGGCATCCCGAAGAGCGACGCCATCGAGGCCGTGAACAGAATATTCCCGTGTCCGCGCGCCAACATTCCCGGCAGCACCGCCGCCGTCAACGCCTGGGCCGCGCAAACGTGCGTGGTGAGCACGGATTGAAATTCTTCCGGCGACGTTTCGGCGGCCGTTTTTTTAAGGTGAATGCCCGCGTTGTTCACGAGAATCGAAACCGGCGCGCCCGCCGTCTTTTCCGCCAACGAAATCAATGCGCCCGCGCGCTTCAACTGCGTGATGTCATGCGCGACAAACGAGGCGGACGGGCCAATGCTCGCGACGGCGTGTTTCAATTCCGCCTCGCGGCGTCCGACGAGCACGACCTTCGCGCCGGCGCGGGCCAGGCACTGTGCCATGCCCAGCCCCAGGCCGGTGCCACCACCAGTAATAAGCACGGTTTCGCCGTCGAGTCTGAAACATTGTGGCTGTTCGTTCATGTTAAACCGTGAGTATGCGGACAAGCCAAAGCCCGCGTCAAGGCGGCCAAAATCACCCTTGACCTCGCCGGTCGAACATTTAATTTCGTGCCTCTGCTGTTTCCGACTGATCGTGCAATTACATTTCAATCTTCACCCATGCGCCGCTGCTCCCGGCCAGACGCTTTTTGAATGCGCGGAACGGCTGGGCATCAAGGTTCCCACCTCGTGCAACAAAAACGGCAAATGCCGCGAGTGCCTCGTGGAAATTTCTGCGGGCATGGAACTGCTCTCGCCGCGCACGCCGGAGGAAAACCATTTGCGCGAAAAATTCCGCCTCTCCTGCCGCTGCCAAATCATTTCTGACGCTGGCGTCGTCCGTTGTCACACGCTGCGGCGCGGCGAAATGCGGATCGAACGCCACGCGTTTGAACTGCCGGCCGCCCACAAAAAATTGCAACTCGATCCCGCCGTGACGCGCGCCGGCGAAAGAATTCTTTTGGACGGAATTGAAATCGCCCGCTCGCTCGCGCCGATTCACGGGCTGGCGATGGATTTGGGAACGACGACGGTCGTGGTGCGATTGCTGAATCTCGAGACCGGCGAAGTCGTGGCCGACGCGTCGTTTGAAAACCCGCAGCGCTTCGGCGGCTCGGATGTGATGGCGCGGATTCAATTCGACGCGAATGACAAAAGCCGCCTGCTCCAGCGCACGCTCGCCGGTTATCTCACGCACGCCATCGAAGAATTTCCCGTGGACCCGCAGACGATCTACGAACTCGTCGTCGCCGGCAATTCCGCCATGCGCGACATTTTTTTCCGGCTCAACGTCCACTCCATCGGCCAAAGCCCGTATCGCTCACTGACCGAATTGGAAATGGATTCGGGCAAGCGCACGACGACAAGTCTCGTCGAATCCGCAAAAAAACTTGGCTTGCCAATTCATCCGAAAGCGCGCGTTTATGGTCTGCCCATCATCAGCGGCCACGTCGGCGCGGACGCGGCGGCGTGCATGTTGGCGGTCGGCCTGGCGGATGAAGAACGCACCGTCGCCGTCATGGACATCGGCACGAACACGGAACTGATTCTCGGGAACAAACATAAAATCTTCGCCGCCTCGTGTCCCGCCGGCCCCGCATTCGAGGGCGGCGCGATTGCGTGCGGCATGCCGGGGCTGCCCGGCGCGATTGAAAAAATAAAGATCCGCGACGACGGCTCCGTGCAAGCCGGCGTCATCGGCGACGTTCCGGCGCAAGGCATCTGCGGCTCCGGCCTCGTGGATTTGTTGGGCGAACTGCTGCGGACGGAACGGATGAATTCGCTCGGACGTTTTGAAAATGACGAAGACCGCTTCAACCTCGACTTGAAAAGCGATGCGCCGATTTTTTTCACCGAAAGCGACATCAACGAGCTCGCCCAGGCCAAGGGCGCGAACGTCGCGGGCCTGCAGGTCATCTTCAACGACTTCGGAATTTCGTTCGCCGAACTCGATGTGTTTTATCTCGCAGGCGGATTCGGGCGGCACTTGAACATTGAGTCATCCAAGCGCATCGGCTTGATTCCGAACATCGCCGATGAAAAAATTGTGCAAGTCGGCAACGCGGCGGTGGAAGGCGCGTGCATTGCGCTGCTGTCGCGCACAAAGCGAAATGAACTGGAGGCGCTCGTCAAAAACGTCACCCACTGCCGGCTGGAGGCACACGAAAACTTTTTTAACTTCTTCGTC
The DNA here is from genome assembly GCA_025363535.1 of Verrucomicrobiota bacterium. Lineage (GTDB taxonomy): Bacteria > Verrucomicrobiota > Verrucomicrobiia > Limisphaerales > CAIQOK01 > CAIQOK01. The sequence goes on from JANYDP010000077.1 coordinate 4,840, forward strand.
GAGGGCTGCCAGTTCAATCCGGTGGACGTCGCCCATGTTTGAGCTGATCGAGAAAAAACCGCCGGTGGACGTTTCGGACTCCGAATACCAGCGGCTGCTCGGTTATCCGAAACATCGGCCGCTCGAAGGCCGCGCCCGCGAACTGGCGGATCTGGCGCAGGAATGGTTTTCCAAAAACGGTCGCCCGTGGATTTGCGCGCGGGAAATTTCGCCGTTGGAAATTCACGGCCAGCACACGCGGATTGGCGGGGTGGAATTTTCCTCGCGGCGGTTGCAGGAAATTTTTTCCGAGGCCTCGGCACACAGCGCGGTGCTGGTGGCCGTGAGCGCGGGCAAAGAATGTGAGGAACATGCCCGGCAGCTTTGGCGCGAGGAAAAACCGGACGAGTATTTTTTTCTGGAAAGCTTCGGGTCGGCAGTGGTGGAGCAACTGGTGGCACTCGCCAGCGGACACATTTGCGGCTGGGCCGATGAAAACAAAATGGCGGCGCTCCCGCATTTCAGTCCCGGTTATTCCGGCTGGAACGTCGCCGAGCAGGTTCCGCTGTGGAAGCTGTTTCAAAAAAATTCCCGGGACAATTTCCGGGCCCGCTGGAGGTTTTGGAATCAGGCATGTTATGGCCAAAAAAATCGCAACTGGCCGTCGTGGGCTTGACGCGGGATTTTGAAAAAGCGCGGCATTTCGTCAAGTTGATTCCGTGCGAAAATTGTTCGCTGCCCAACTGCCGGTATCGCCGCGCGGCCTACAAACCCGCCCTGTCGCGCTGACGATGAACATTCATTTATGACAAGCGAATCTTCATCCGCAGGACGGCGTGATTTTCCGGTGACACATTGGTCGCTGGTTTTGTCCGTGGGCAAAAGCGACACGACCCGTGCGCAGGCCGCGCTATCGCAGCTTTGCCAGACGTATTGGTTTCCGCTTTACGCCCACGCGCGCCGCCGGGGATACAGTCCGCACGACGCGGAGGATTTGACGCAGGAATTTTTCGCGCAGCTTTTGGAACGGCAAGCGCTGGCGGTGGCCGATCCCCAGCGCGGAAAATTCCGCTCGTTCTTGCTGGCGGCGATGAATCATTTTCTGGCGACTGAATGGCATAAAGCGCGGGCCAAAAAACGCGGCGCGGGCCAGCTTGTGATTTCGCTGGACTTGAGCGCCGCCGAGCAGCGGTTTGATCTGGAACCGGCGGATAACGCGTCGCCCGACAAGTTGTTTGACAGACAATGGGCGCTGGCGTTGCTCGACGCGGTTTTGCAATCATTGGAAGCCGAATACGCGGACGCCGGAAAAACAGATTTTTTTTCTGCGTTGCGACCGACGCTCACCGGGGCGCGGGAATCGCAACCGTATGCAGAGTTGGCGGCGAAGCTCGGCTTGAGTGAGGCCGCCGTGAAAGTGGCAGTCCACCGGCTGCGGAAACGTTATCGCGATCTGATCCGCGCCGAAATCGCCGACACGCTTGCGGACCCGGCGGAAGTCGAGGCCGAGATCCGGCATCTGTTCGCGGCGCTGGCGGGAAGCTGATTTCATTTTCCAAAAATCGCGTGTAACCTTCCGCCGCCATTCCAGTAGTAAGCGGGTGAAACTTATGAATACAACATCACTTTGCCCCAGCTGCGGAAAGCCGCTCGCTCCCAACGCGCCGAAGGGCCTTTGCCCGGAATGTCTGATGAAGGGCGCGTTTCCCACCGAAACCGAACCGGACGCGCCGGGGAAACCGCCGTTCGCCGCACCGAGCGTCGCGCAACTTGCGCCGCTGTTTCCGCAACTGGAAATCCTTGCACCGCTCGGCCAGGGCGGTATGGGCGCGGTCTATAAGGCGCGACAGAAAAATCTGGACCGCTTTGTCGCGCTGAAAATTCTTTCGCCGGAACTCGCCCAAGACCCGGCGTTCGCCGAACGTTTTTCCCGCGAGGCCAAGGCGCTGGCGAAGCTGAATCATCCGAACATCGTGGGCGTTTATGATTTCGGCACGGCGGGCGGTTTTTATTTTTTCTTGATGGAATTCGTGGACGGCATGAATCTCTGGCAGTTGGAAAAATCGCGCCCGCTCACGCCGGAAGAGGCGTTCGCCATCGTGCCGAAAATTTGCGACGCGCTCCAATTTGCGCACGACGAGGGCATCGTCCATCGCGACATAAAGCCGGCGAACATCTTGATTGACACAAAAGGCCGCGTGAAGATCGCCGACTTTGGCCTCGCGAAACTCGTGGGCGACCAGAGAAAAGATTTTTCACTCACGCAAACGAACATGGTGATGGGCACGCCGCAATATATGTCGCCGGAACAGTTGGCGGACACGCACGCGGTGGATCATCGCGCGGACATTTATTCGCTCGGCGTGGTGTTTTACGAAATGCTCACCGGCGAACTGCCGCTGGGCCAGTTCGCGCCGCCATCAAAAATCGTGCAGGTGGATGTGCGGTTGGACGATGTGGTGCTGCGCGCGTTGGAAAAGAAACCGGAGCTGCGCTATCAGCAGGCCAGCGCGCTCAAGGCGCAGGTGGAGACGATTGCGTCGGGGGCGGCAAAACCAGCGGCGAAAATTTCTGCGCCGGAAATTCCCGTGCCGTCGGGCCAACAGCTTTTTTGGGGCGTCTGGTTTGTTTTGTCATTGGCCGGATTTGGATACGGCTCGAGGTTGTTGTATCAAGGAAATCCGAGCGGTTCGTTCGTCGTGTATTTTGGGGTGCTCGGTATGTTTGGTAAAATTATTTACGACCATTTTTTCTCACCGGCGAATTCCCGCCGCAATAAACTGGTGTTCCTGCTGCAATGTTTTTTATGGGGAATTTTATGGGTAGGTTGCGTGCTGGCTTTTGAAGAAAATCCGCTTTGGATAATCCCAATAACCTTGAGCTTGTTGGGCATAATGCTCATCTCGACGATGCGTTATTTGCGCTCGCCACTCCATTCGTCTCGGCTAAAAACATTGAATCTGTTGGCGATTCTGGCCCTCCTGACCGGCGCGGTGCTCGCTGGGTGCGGGAAAACTGATTTGGTAAAGATGATCGGCGTCTATCTTTTTGTCATCAGTGCGGTGGCACATTACGGACTCGATTTACATTGGGCCAAACTCGCCCGGACGCAACGGAAACGCAGGTTGCCGCCGCTCGCAGACGAACCACTGACGCTCGAATTCATCAAACGGGTCGCCCAGACCGGCGAGAAAATCAAAGCCATCATGCTGTATCGCGAACTCACCGGCGCCTCGTTGCTGGAGGCAAAATTGGCCGTCGAAAATATGGAGCAAGCCAGCCCAGGGGCGGCGGCGAACGAATCAATTACTTCCTCGCCGCCAAAATAATTTTCTCCATGCAATTTTTCCCGCCGCGCGTGGACAAGCGGCAGCCGTTACGGAATAATTCAGTTGCAACATGACGAAACTTTGTGACATCAACCCGGCGGCGAAAGACAAGCTGCCGCCGACCTTCGCGGAAAAATCCAACATCGGCTCGCATTACGTGGATGCGTTCGTGAAGCCGATGAACACCACGCTGCCCGACGGCACGCGCGTGGGCTGCAAACGCAAGGGGCTGAAAATCACGCTGACCGTCGGCACCAAAAAAGGCGAAGGCCTGATGCGCCGTCTCACCGTGAGCAAAGACCCGCTGGTGATGTTGCAATCCGCGTTGCAAGAAGCCGCAGGCAAGGCGGGCGTGGAGTTGAAAGTCACCGACACGGAAATTTTCGTCGCCGCCTGACGTTAAACTTTTCCAACCACGAAATACACGAACCACACGAAAAGCTCCGCCTGAAATTTGTTTTCGTGTGGTTCGTGTATTTCGTGGTTCAAAAATGAAATGAAAAAATCCCTCCTCGAAACATTGCGCGAACGCCGCCTTGTCTGCGACGGCGCGATGGGCACGCAACTCATGCTCGCCGGTCTCGCGAACGGCGATTGCGGCGAGGCGTGGAACCTGTCGCATCCCGAACGCGTGCTGGCGATCCAGCGCCGTTACGTCGAGGCGGGCGCGGACTGCCTCATCACAAACACGTTTGGCGGCAGCCGGCTGATGTTGAAACGCCACGGCCACGTTGAGCATCTGCGCGAACTTAACCAGGCCGGCGCCCGCATCGCGCGCGAGGCATTTGGCGGGCGCGCCGGTTTTGTACTCGGTGATCTCGGACCGCTCGGTGCGATTCTCGAACCTTACGGCGACTTGTCACACGACGAAGCTCGTGCTGCTTACGAGGAACAAGCCCGCGCGCTCGTCGAGGCCGGCGTGGATGCGGTGATCATCGAGACGCAGACCGCGCTCGAAGAACTCGGCGTGGCGATTGACGCGGCGAAGGCGGCGGGCGCACCGTGCATCATCGCGTCACTCGCTTACGACCTGTCGCAGGATCAAAGTTTTTATGTCACGATGATGGGCGTGACGCCGGAACGCGCGGCGGAATTCGCCGAGGAACGCGGCGCAAACATCATCGCGCTGAATTGCGGCACCGGCATGGACATGAACGGCGCGGCGATGGTCGCGAAACAATATCGCGCGGCGTGCAAACTCACCGTGATGGTGCAGCCGAACGCTGGCCTGCCGATTTTGGAAAACATGAAGGCTGTTTACAAACAACTTCCCGCCGACATGGCGAAGAATGTTCCTGACGCGATTTCCGCCGGCGCGAACATCATCGGCTCCTGCTGCGGCAGCACGCCGGAACATACACGGGCGATCCGTGAAGTGGTGGAGCGGTTGAAGTAACGGTATCTCGGCAGAGTGCCGCAAATTTATTTTGAGAAAGCGGCGCTCTGCCGAGACACCGCTACAGTCAAACTTCCTTCACCGTGCCCCAATAAACATCCAGCCGTTTGCCGAGATAAAGTTTCACGGCTTTCACCAAAACTTTCGCTTCTTCTTTTTGGCCGGTGGCGATGATTTCGGAAAGTTCCATTTTCGGGGTGATGGCGAACGAGCCTTGCGCGATGATCGGGCCTTCATCGAGGCGCATGGAAACAAAATGCGCGGTGACGCCGGCGATTTTCACGCCGCCTTCGTAAGCCTGCCGATACGCCTGCGGGCCGGGAAAACTCGGCAGCAGTGACGGATGGATGTTGATGATCTTGTTTTTGTAGCGCCACACAAAGTTCGGCGACAAAATTTTCATGAACCGCGCCAGCACGACGAAATCAATCTCGTGTTCCTCCAAAATTTTCAGCGCCTTCAGTTCCGCGTTCGCGCGGTCTTCCCACGGCACGCAGAGGAACGGCAGTTTATATTTCTTCGCCAGCGGCTCAAAGCTTGCGTGGTTGCCGATGACGATGGCGGGATCGGCCTTCAGCGATTTTTTTGCAATGGCCTGCGCGATGGCCTCGAAGCAACGCGGTTCTTTCGTCACGAAAATCGCGAAACGCTGGCGCGCTTTCGGGTCGGTCAAGCGCACTTTGATCTCCATGCCGAGCGCGGCGGCGAGTTGCGCGAGGCCGGCGCGGAGTTGCGCGGCGGAGAAATTCTTTTTCGGCCACGACGCCTGCAACGTCATGCTGAACTGGCCGCGCGTGACCTGTTCCTCCAGCGCCTCGATATTGGCGTGCTGCTCGAAAAGAAAATTCGTGACGCGCGCGATGACCCCGGTCTTGTCGCGCCCGATGACGGTGATGGTGGCGAATTGTTTCATGTAAATTCAACTGGCAGCGGACAACTCTTTGATCATAGCCTCCGCCACTTGACGCGGCGAACCGGCGCGTTCGGTTTCCTCGCCCCAGCGATAATGTGCGGCGTAGGCGTCTTGCGAAACCAAACCTTGTTTCTGTGCGGAGGCATCAATGCGGAGGGCGAATTTTTCCGGCAGACTCATTTTCACTTCGTTGAAATCGTCCCAGGCTTTTACTTCGGACGGGATGTCCTGCCAATAGAGAATTTGGTATTTCGATTTCGCATTCGGATCGCGCTTCGCCGCCTCGCGCTCGTGTTTTACTTCTTCAATCGTGTCGAGCTTGGACTTCGCCTTGGGTGCCGGACCTTTGCCGACGAGATACATGAACAAATCCACCGCGCTTGAGGCATCCGCGCCGTAGCCGTCCGCTTTGATCTCGTCCGCGAACGATTGGCTGATGGGCGCGCCGCCGACGGCGAATTTTTGCGGCAGACCGCGTTCGCGATAGCCGTCCACGACGGTTTTCATGTAGGTCATCGTGGTGGTGAGCAGCGCGCTCATGCCGATGACGTCGGGTTTGAATTTCTCGGTGGCGGCAAGAAATTTTTCGATACTTTGATCCACGCCGATGTCGTGGACTTGAAAGCCCGCGCCCTCGGCCATCATGCAGACGAGGTTTTTGCCGATGTCGTGGAGGTCGCCGCGCACCGTGCCCATGAGGAGTGTGCCGGTGGGTTGCACGCCGGAATCGTGGTCGGCGAGCAACGGCTTGAGCACGCCCATGCCGGCCTTCATCGCGCGCGCGGCGATGAGCACCTCGGGCACGTAGAGGATGTTGTATTTGAAATCCTCGCCGACGACGCTCATGCCGGCGATGAGGCCCTCGGACAAAATCTCCTGCACAGGCCGGCCCTCGGCGAGCGCGTCCTTGGTCATCTGCTCGACCTCTTTGGCTTTGCCTTCGTAAAGGCACTGGTTCATCAACGCGTAGTCAGGCATGGGAAAATAATTTTATGGATGGGAATAAACGCGGACGCGCGGCAAAACGGATTGGGCAAGGGAATCATCGGCAAAGGAATCTTTTTTATTCCTGTGCCAAACATTCCTCTGCTGTCCGGTCAGGCGCGGAGACGCAAAGGGGAAAATTCTTTGCGCCTTGGCGTCTTTGCGCCTTTGCGTTTTTTGGAAACGAACAATTGGCAGATAGGCGTGAAAAAGGTTTGGCGTCTTGGACTGCGGCGGGAAGCGAAGCGCCACGCCGCTTTGCGTCCGAATTTTTTAACCGCGAAATACACGAAATACGCGAACGGGGGAAAATTTTCGCGTGGTTCGCATGGTTCGCGGTTGGTGGTTTTTGGAAATGGTTGCGTCCCGCTACGAGCGAAAGCGGTGTCGCCGCTGCGCTCTGCCACCGCAGTCCAAGACGTCGCGCCGGAGCGCGGAGCATTGCTCCGCGCGATG
>JANYDP010000111.1 GCA_025363535.1 Verrucomicrobiota bacterium
GTTGAATCTGTGGGCACCGGGCCAGCCGCATGACCCGCAACATGCCTATCAAGATGTGATTGTTTACAACCCGGTGCCCGAGCCTGCCGCCGGGGCGCTCCTCGCGCTCGCAGGCCTGGCCGCCCGCCGCCGCCGAAAATAATCACCCGCCGCAGTCTCTTCCAAGCACCCACCTGTAAATCTGGTGGGTTTTTTTTGCCCCGGCATTGGTGGTTTTCTTATCAAACCCTACTGGGTAGAATTTTTTTAGTTTTTCAGCAAAGGATGAATTGCGGTAAGCAATTGCTCTGCTGTAAATGGTTTGGCGATGACAGTGTTGGTGCCAGCTGCTTTCGCTTCAGCGATCCGATTGTCTTCACCAAGTCCGGTGATGATAATGGTTTGGATGTCGGGCTGAATCCTGCGCATTTCACGGATGGTGGCAGGCCCGTCCAAGCGTGGCATCATGAAGTCGGACACAACGAGTCTGATCGCGCCGCAGTGTTCGCGGAATAACGTCAAGGCTTCGTGGCCGTCTGCGGCAACGAGAGTGCGGTAGCCGTGACCACGCAGGATGACGCTGGCGATTTCGCCAATGGCTGGCTCGTCATCCACGATCAGGACGAGTTCGCCGTTGCCGCGCGGCAGACGGCGCTTTGCCGGATCAATCGTCAGGCTTTCTTTGGCCGTGACATCCGCCGGCAGATAAACTTGAAAGGTTGTGCCCTCGTTCACCCGGGATTCCACATGGATGAATCCGTGATGGCGCTGCACGATCCCCAGCACCGACGGCAAACCCAAACCTGTGCCGTGGCCGAGCGGTTTGGTGGTGAAGAACGGGTCGAAAATTTTATCCAACAGTTCATCGGGAATGCCGGTGCCGGTGTCGGTGACGCTGAACACGACGTAAGTGCCGGGCTTCGCCTTGGGATGAATCCGGCTGGCGTCGCCCTCGAGTTGCACGCGCTCGACACCAATCGTGAGCGTGCCGCCTTCCGGCATGGCGTCGCGGGCGTTGACGCAAAGGTTCAGCAGCACCTGCTGCATCTGGGTGGAATCGCCGGTGAACCGGGGCGGATTTTTACACACCAGGGTCTGGGTGTGGATGGAGCGGGGAAACGTTTCTCGGACGATGCGCTCAATCTCCGTGACGAGCTGCGTGGGCAGAAGCAGCACGGGCGTGCCTTCCGCACCGCGCGCAAAGGTGAGCACTTGCTTGACGATGTTCGCGCCACGCAGCGAACAGGTCTCCAGCGTCTGCACCCAGGTGCGGGTGCGTTCATCCTTCGCCTCTTCCTTCAGGAAATGCACGGCCATCATGATCGGCGCGAGCACATTGTTCAGGTCATGTGCCAGGCCGCTGGCCAGCGTGCCAATGCTTTCGAGCCGTTGTGAGCGGTACAGTTGCGATTCCAGCCGTTTCTTTTCCGTGATGTCGGTGCCGACAATGAGAATGCCCTGCGGTGCGCCCGCACTGTCGCGCACAAGGGTCCAGCGGTTTTGCACAATCAATTCCCGGCCGTCGCGCGTGCGGAAATTCAGTTCCCCGCTCCACTCATTGCTGGCCTGGACGGCCTGCATCGGCCGGAGGCAGGCCGAACGATCGGCATAGAGATTTAATGTTCCTGTGGTCTGGCCCTGGGCCTCCGCCGCGCTCCAGCCGAACAGTTTTTGTGCGCCCTGGTTCCAATAGGTGACGCGGTCGGAAAAATCCCGCACGAAAATCGCCTCGCCGGTGACATCCAGCAGCGCGGCTTGAGCGCGAATTTGCTGGTCGGCGCGAATGCTTTGGGTGATGTCTTCGAGGCACAGCAGCACCCGCAGCAGCCCATCCACCTGGATGCGCTCGGTGGAAACGAGCAGGGCCAGTTCCTCCGTCTGGCCGTTGCGGAACAAGGGCTGGCCCAGGCGGACACGCTGCCAGCTTTTGCCAGTGATGAATGTTTCATTCACGGCGCGGCGCAATTCCGACGCGACGCGGCGGTGGGATTCCGGGCCGCTTAAAAAATCTTCCACCCTGAGACCCGTGAGATCCTCCTTTCGACAGCCAGCCAGTTCGGCGGCGGCCAGGTTCGCGCGCACGATGCGAAACTCGTCGTCGAAGAGGCACATCACGTTGGGCGCGCGGTCGTACACGGCAGCCAGTTCGGCCTCACCCCGGCGCACCGCCTCGCGTGCCTGTAGGCGATCCACCAGCGTGGCGAGGTAACTGGCCAGACTGGCCGCCTGTGCGATCACGAGTTCTTCCACCTTGATTTTTTTGCTGTACGCCAGGCTCAAGGTTCCGATGACGCGGTCATTCGTCCGGATGGGCAGACACAGAAACGTCTGGACGTTCAGGCGGCGCAGTATCGGCGCGGCATACTCGCGGCGGCTGCCCGCATCTGTTTCCACCAGCATCTTGCCGGTGCGCGCGACTTCGCCAGACAGGGTGACATCCATCGGCACTTCAAACGGCACCGGCAGACCCTCGAAGTCCATGCCATGCACGCCGCGAAACACCATCACGGATTTTTCAAAATCGCACAGTTCGATGGTCACGATCGGAAAGCCCGTGATCTCGGCGGCCTCGCGGGCGATGGCGTTGAAAATGTGCTGCTCGCTTTCGCCGGACAGGGTGACGTCGGAAATTTTTTGCAACGCCGTGAGCTGCCGGTTGCGCCAGCGCAGTTCGCGCTCGGCCTGCCGCGACGCGGTGATGTCGAGCGCGGTGATGGTGACGCCCGCCGCCGTGCCGGAAAGGTTGATGCGGCTGAAGCCCAGGAGCACGTCGAGCCACTTGCCGTCCTTGCGCTGCCAGCGAGTTTCGGCGGCGTGCGAGCCTTGTGATGGCAGCGCCTCCAGCGGCACGCTGCGGGCGCGGCGGAGCTCGGCCGAGGTGGCGAACAAAAGATCCTCTGGCTGGCCGATCAATTCACTGCGCGCGTGGCCGGACATTTCGCACCAACGGGAATTGACGTGTGTGAACACGCCGTTGGTGATGACGCAGATGCCTACCGGCGCCGCGCGAAAGATGCTTTCAAGGGTGGCGGCGCCGGCAATCGTGCACGCCCCGGATTGGGAGTCGCTCAGGTCGGCAAAAAAAGTGGTCGTGCCCGACTGGATGCAAGGATCAGCCCGGTTCAAACCAAACCCTCCAGGACGTGCGGCAACCGTTCGAGACTGTGGTGCAACGAGGCTTTGGCGATGGCCTGCTCGGCGTCGTGGGCGTCGGGCAGCAGGATGCGCCAGCCGGTCGCCGCGAGACATTGATCACTCGTCACCGGCAGATAATTTCCGCTGCACCCGATGTTTTCCCGGCGCAACAAAAGGTCGGCGATCTGCACTGCGGCCACGAGCGGCGCGAGCGGGCCGGCCTGCTCCGGGTGGTGGTGGCACCGCGCCGACTGGATCATGATTTCCGGCAGGCGATGGCGTTCGAGGTAGAGCGCGCCGAGTTCGGCGTGGTCTAAGCCGAGGATTTCATTTTCGATTTCGCACAGATCGCGCGTGCCTTCCAGTGCCTGGCGGTGAATTTCGGCGAAGTGATTGGGGAACGACCAGGCCATGACGATCTTGCCCACATCATGCACAAGGCCCGCCACGTAGTCGGATTCGTCCGTGGCGGTGGAGATGGCCGTGGCCACTTCGCGGGTGAGAATCGCGCACCCGATGGAGTGCTGCCAGAATTCACGCCACGGAAAGGAGCATTGCTGCGTGAGCTTTTGAAAATCCTCGATGATCGGCGTCACCATCGTGAGTTGGCGAATCTGCCGCATGCCCAGGTAGAACACTGCCTCCTCGACGCTGTTGACGGGATTGCTCAGACCATAATAGACGGAGTTGACCAGCCGCAGCAGGCGCGCCGTGAGGCTGGGATCGCGCCGGATGACCTCGGAAATCTGCGCGGAGTAACGCTGCTCCACAGAGAGCAATTCCTGCAATGCCTGGTTGATGCTGTTGAGCGAAGGTAGCGACGGACACTGCGCGAGCTGCGCTTCGATTTTTTCCAAACTCAGGCGCGCGGGTGTGCTGGGAGTCAAAACCTGAATCATAATAACAAGATCAATGAAAAATCATTCAGTCAGTTCATCGGTGCGGGCCCGGGAAACTTAAGTGGAGATGCAACATTTCACTCAAGGCCCGGCCGCCCAAGCCGATGTCACAGACAAGGCAGTCCGTGTTCCGACGGCAACCCCGCCGGCTTTGCCGGCCGCACGGACGGAAGGCAACGACATGAACGCAAACAATTCAACGATCCGCCAATGGGCCGCCGTCTGGCTCCTGATCACCGGGGCGTCCGCGCTCGGCGCCAACACCCGGAGCGCCTACTTGCCGCTCACCGGGCCGACGCCGTTGCGTTTTGAAGTGGCCTCTGTGAAACCCGCCGCACCGACACTGGCCGCCACCGCACCAAGTCAGGCGGAAAAATCCGGGGATAAAAACCCCGGCGCAACCGGCCCCAGCCCGACCAACACGCTGGCCGACATCCACTATTCGGCGGGTGATCCCACTCCGCCAACGGACGTGCCGGGCGAATCAGAAACCCCCTATCCCTCCCCGGTCCACCCGTTGAATGACCGCCCGCTGATCGTCACCCCGCAGATGCTCGCCGAATATTTCAAGCCCGCCGCCAACTCCACCAACGTCGCGGGCGTCTCCGTCTTTCTGCCCGTGTCCGTGAGTTTCAAGCCGCCGACGGACGCCGCCCCGGCGCGCAGCCGCGCCACTTACAAAACCGAATGAACCGCCCCCGCGCCATCTTGCCGCCCCGAATGATTTCCCCGACGCTCTGGTTGTCGGGTGCGCTGGGACTGGCCCTGCTGGGGCCGTCGCACTTGAACGCGGAAGAATCGGCCGGTGAAACAAACGCCGGGCCGCCCGCCCACGCGCCGGCCAAGTCCAACATTCCCGTAGAGGGCGCCTTTGAGCAGCCGACCGCCGCCGCAATGACGGCCGCGAAGGAAGCCCTGCTCAACAGCCAGCTTGATCTCGCCCGCAGTCTCCGCCTCAAGAATCTCGCGGCCCAGGCCGAGCCGGGCCTGGTCGAACTGCTCGCGGATGAAAATCCCGAATCCATCCGCCAGGCCGCCCTGCTCGAACTCGCGCTCTGCGCGCAAGACCGCAGTGATCTGCCGCGCGCCCAGCAGATCTACGCGCAGTTTCTCAGCCGTTGGGCGGGCGATGCGCGCGTGCCGGAGATTTTGCTCCGCCAGGGGCAGTTCTTCCGGCAGATGGGTTTGAACGCGATGGCGCTCACCAAATTTTACAGTGTGATGACGGCCGCGCTCGCCCTGAAGATGGACAAGCTCGACTACTACAAACGCATCGTCACGCAGGCGCAGAACGAAATCGCGGAAACCCATTTTCAGCAGGGAAAATTTGCCGAAGCCGCCGACTATTTCACCCGCCTGCTCAAGCAGAACAACCCCTTGCTGGATCGCTCGCTCGCGCAATACCGGCTGCTCCGCGCCTATTCCGAAATGGGCCGCCACGAGGAGGCCATGGGGCAGGCGCAGGATTTTCTCGCCCACTTTCCCGAAGCTTCCGAACGGGCCGAAATACGCTTCATCATCGCCCATTCGCTGAAGGAACTGGGCCGAAACAATGAATCGCTCCAGCAGGTGCTTGCGCTGTTGCAGGAGCAGAAAAAGCAGGCGTCCGGCAGTCCCGCGGTCTGGGCTTACTGGCAGCAACGCGCCGGCAACGAGATCGCCAACCAGCTTTTCCGCGAGGGCGATTACCCCAAGGCGCTCGATGTCTATCTGAGCCTCGCCCGGCTGGACGCCGCGCCCGCGTGGCAGATTCCCGTCCACTATCAGGTCGCCATGACCTACGAAAAACTACAGCAGCCCCAGCACGCCTCCGAGGTTTACAGCAACATACTCAGCCGCGAACTCGCGACCGGCACCAACGCCTCGCCCGGCCTGAAATCTGTTTTTGAAATGGCCCGCTGGCGCATCAACTTCCTCAACTGGCAGACCCGCGCCGAAAGTTCCGCCCGGGAATTTTCCCCCGCGCCGAAAACCACCGCCACGACGGCTGATCCCAAATCGTAAATCTGAAAACCATCCGATGAATACCACGTCGTCCACGCCTGAATTTCTCCCCGCCCTCGCCCGCGACCTGCGCGAACACCTCGGCTGCTGCGAAACCGCGCTGGCCCTGGCCACCGAGGAAAACCGCGCGCTCAACACCGCCGGGGATTTTCAGCCGTTTGAATTTCATCAGAAACGCACGCGCCTGCTGGCCCTGCTGGATTCGTCCCTGTTGCGCCTCCGCACCTGGCGGCAGGCCTGGCAGCAGTTCGCCCCCGCCGACCGCGAACGCTGCGCCGAGGTGAAGCCGGTTTTCCAGGCCATCCAGGATCTGCTGATGCGCGTGCTGATGTTGGATCGCGAAAACCAGCAGGCACTGCTGCGCCGAGGTTTGGTGCCGCCGAAACATTTGTCGCTTGCCGCCGGGACGCAGCCTTCGCACTATGTCTCCACCCTGTACCGGCGTAACGCTGCTGCGGGCTAAACTATGCCGATTGAAAAAGTTATTGTCCTTGAGGACGACAAAATCGTCCGCAATAACCTTGAACAAGTCCTCCGCCGCAAACGCTACGACGTGGCGGCGGCTTCCACCATCGCCGAGGCGCAGGAGTATCTGGACAAGGACAACTTCGACGTCATCTTCCTCGATGTCCGCCTGCCCGATGGCGACGGCACTGATCTTCTCAAGCTGATTCAGCAGCGTCCCGTCAAACCTCTCTGCATCATCACCACCGGCTTCGGCACCGTCGAATCCGCCGTCGAGTGCATGAAGAACGGCGCGTTTGATTATCTGATCAAACCTTTTTCCAACGAGCAGATCGAAGTCACGCTCCGCAAGGCCGAGGAGTTCACCCAGTTGCTCAAGGTCAACCGCTTTCTCAGTCAGGACGACGACGGCGAACACGAGATGATCGGCACCAGCGCGGCGATGGAAAATCTCCGCCAGCTCGTCCGCAAAGTCGCCCGCACCCAGGCCACCGTTCTAATTCAAGGTGAAAGCGGCACCGGCAAGGAACTCGTCGCCCGCGCGCTTGACCGCGAAAGCCCGCGTTCCGGCGCGCCCTTCATCCGCGTCAACTGCGCCGCCGTTCCGGAAAATCTCATCGAGAGCGAATTCTTCGGCCACGAAAAAGGCTCGTTCACCGGCGCGATGAACAAACGGGAGGGCCGCTTCGAGCTGGCCCACGGCGGCACGATCCTCCTCGACGAGATCAGCGAAATTTCTCCCAGCGTACAGGCGAAACTGCTGCGCGTGCTCCAAGAGCGCGAACTCGAACGTGTCGGCGGCAACCGCACCATCAAAGTGGACGTGCGCGTCATCGCCACCACCAATCGCAACCTCGAACAGAGCGTCGAGAAAAAGGAGTTCCGCCAGGATTTGTTTTTTCGCCTCAATGTCGTGCCGATCATCATGCCCTCGCTGCGCGAACGCGCCGAGGACGTGCCGCTGCTAGCCGAGGAATTCATGCGCCGCTTCAGCCGCAAGCACGGCGTCCATGTCAAAGGCTTCACCGACGAGGCGTTGCTGGCGATGAAGCACCACGGCTGGCCCGGCAACATTCGCGAACTGCAAAACGTCGTCGAGCGCGCGGTCATTCTCTGCGGTGACAACGGGATGTTGGAGCCGAGCCATCTCGGTCTGGCTCCGGCGGCTCAAGCTGCCATCGGTTCCGGAAATTTCAGTGACAGCTCGCTCACGTTGGCGGAGGTTGAAAAGCGTCACATCATGGCCGCGCTGGAGAAATGCGGCGGTAATCGCACCCACGCCGCCAAGATGCTGTCCATCAGCATCCGCACCATGCGGAACAAGCTCAACGAATTCAAGGTCGGCAAGGCGGAAGACGAGGACGAGTCCAACGTCGAGGCATAAAGGCATCTGCCCAGATCTTTGCCCGACCGGCAACCGGCGGAATCAAAAAGGTTCGCCGGTCACAAATCAAAAACTAAAGCCGAACAGCAGCCGCACGTTGATGCGCTCATGGCCTTCGAGTTCGAGATGGTGGTTGCCGTCCGGGTCGCCGGTGAAGTTCGCGCCGTAAATCTGCGGCATCACCGTCAGCGCCGCCCACCAACCGGACCGGCGATAGCTGACGACCGGCCCAAGGTAGAGGACGGTGTTTTCCCACGATTTATAGTCGGGCAGTTCGTTGTGGTCGCGGATTTCAATTCCCACCGACCAGCGGCGATTCAATTGCCGCGCGAGGCTGGCGGAAATTTCCAGCTCGCCCTCCGTGCCGCGAAAATAATCCGTCCACTCCGTCGCGTGCGTGAGGTTCACCGCCCATTTCCAATCGCCGCAGCGCTGACCGAGGATGATTTTTTGTTCCAGCTCGGCGCTCTTGCCGGCGTAGGTCGGTTCGAGATAGAGCGTCAGGCCGACAGCATGGTTGGCCGGATCAAGCACCAGATAGCGATTTTCGAGAGAGATGCCCGCCCAATCGTAGCGGGTGGTTTTTGCGCCGGTGGCCGGGTCGCGGAAATGTTGCAACGTGTGGTTGAGGTACAGCGCGGCGGTGTAGTTTTCCGTGACGCCATATTCGAACTCGTGCCGGAATTCCCACTGAGAAAAATCCCGCTGCCCCACGGCCGCGTTCCGGCCCGCGCGGAGCGTGACCGACTGCTCATATTCCCGGTCGCCCTTGGGCTCCGTCTCAGGTTCATAGGTGTAGGTGAACAGGTGGTGATCCGCGCGCGCGGTGCCGGTGATCAAAGTTGTGCCGAGTAGAAACGTTCCCAGCCAAAATAATTTTTTCATGCGCGCCCAAATTACGCGCTGGAAAATTTGGCCGCTAACGCTGGTTTGCGGAAGAGTGTCGGCGGGTTGCGGAGAGGCTGAACAACGAAGGAACCAAGCAACCAAGAAAACTGGTAGCGACCTAAATTGGTAGGGTGGTGCTGCCGCACCATCAGGCGTCGCGGCAGCGACGCCCTATCAATTTAGGACACGGCCTGAAAACTGCCCCGGCTTCGTTCCTTGGTTCCTTCGTGGTTCAATCACTTTGCCCGCTTCGCCAGCGGTTGCGATGGCGTGGCGAGCGGATATAAGCCCGGGCAGCAGCCGAACGTAGCGTGGAACGCCGCGCTGAAATGGCTGAGGCTGTTGTAGCCAACTTCGAGCGCGACCTCGGTGACGTTGAGTTCGCGGCCCCCCAGCAGCTCCGCCGCTTTTTCCATGCGCAACTGCCGGAGACATTGCGTGATCGTCTGGCCGGTTTGCCCGGAAAAAATCCGGCTCAGATAAAAATGACTGCACCCGATCTTCCGGCCCAGCTCCTCCAGCGTCGGCGGCGCGGCGAGGTTTTGGTTCAATAAAAAAATCACCTGCTCGACGCGATCCTGCGCCAGCCGCTGCTGGCGCGAGCAGAACATTTCCTTCTCGGGGGACGGCTGGATCAGAAACGTCACCGCCAGTTCCAGCGCCTTGCACTGATACCAGAGCGGCTGGGCGGACGCGTAAACCGGCGGCTGGCGCAGCGTTGAAATCAATTGTTGCTGCGCGGCGCTGAGGCGTACCGTGGCACCGGAAACGGATTCGCACGGGCGGTTTTCCACCGCCGCGCGCACGACCGGATGCAGTGTGGCTTCCATGCCAGCCAGGTGCTTCGCCAGAAAAGCGCACGAAAATTCCACGGTAAGAAACTGGTGCTGCTCACCCGCCGTGCGACGAGCGACGAGCGGTTCTTCCCGGCGATGATAAAAACCCACGGTGTTCGGCAGAAATTCCGTGCGCTGCCCACCGCCTTCCACAAAGCCACGGCCGCCGAGGTTCAGGCACAGTTCCACGCAGCCCGGATGAAAACTCGCCGCCCAATCAAACTCGCGCTTCGCAAAAAAGTCGTGCCACTCCACGCTGAAACCCGCGCCGCGAAAATTGCCGAACAGCGGCTGCCAGCCCGCGCCCACGTCGCGCCACGCGCCGGCCTCGGTGAAGTGCGGAACGCCGACGGTGATTTCTTTCAGGCTGGCGGTCATGTGCTGGGACGTTTCAATTTCAACGGCAGCCGTGATTCTCAATTGTGCCCCCTGGTCTGGCAAGGGGGGAAATTGATTTTCAGCCCTGAACACAGGTGTTTTTGCTTGCAATTCCGCTCCCGGACAGTGCATGATTCTGGCACCAAATAAGGTAATATGTTATGAACCGTTCCAACTTATTTGCTCTCACCTTCGGAATTTGTGCCCTGGTTTTTCCCGCTCACGCCGCCACCAATGCGTGGTTTGCCAGCACCGGTTTGCTGCCCAACCAGACGATCTCGGACTGGGTCTTGCGCGACACGGCGGCGGCGAACCCGGTGCTTTCCGGCGGCCACCTGACCTTGAGCACCGCTGCCAACTCGGAAGGACTTTTTTACCTTCAGACCAACAACATCGCTATTTCAAGTCCGGTGCGGATTGAGTTCAGCGCCAAGTTCGATTCGCGCAACACCAATCTGAACTGGAATTCTTCCATGTCGGCCTTCTTCACGACCGGCGTGAGCGGGGGCAACGGCGTTGGCAACATCCTCTACCTCGGCCAGGACGACGTGTGGATTTCCAATCCCACCTTCGGGCAGCGCGGCCCGAGCGCCCAGGTGGATACGGATGGCGCGTTTCATGTTTATGATATTTTGATCACCTCGCCGACGGCGGCGGGCGTAGCGGGCCAGCTTCAGGTTTTTTATGACAACGGCCCGTCGCCGATTATCACGGGCACGCTGTCGCAAGACTTCAACCTGACCGGCACCGTCCGACGCTTCGGTTTTGGCGACGCCACAGGTGGCGACTCCGGCACATCCGAGTGGCAGTACTTCTGGCACAACGGCTCGACCGTGGCGGTCGGCGAGGTGCCGGAGCCGGGCACGTTGACGCTGCTGGGGTTGGGC
Organism: Verrucomicrobiota bacterium; assembly: GCA_025363535.1. Classification (GTDB taxonomy): domain Bacteria; phylum Verrucomicrobiota; class Verrucomicrobiia; order Limisphaerales; family CAIQOK01; genus CAIQOK01. The sequence continues at coordinate 10,856 of JANYDP010000111.1, forward strand.
GGCCGGCTGCTTGGAAGGCATCGGCACCGCGCCCGTCAATCCGCCTGAGCGCGGGCTGAGGACGGAAATTTCATTTCAAAAAATCCCCCGCCCGGATCTTTCCGTCCCCGGAACATTTTCATTTCTAAGCCGCCGTTTTTCAGGCATTGTGGAGCAGTTATGGGAAAGCGACGCGAAGCACGGGAACGAGCCGTGCAATTTTTATTTCAGCACGACCTGAATCCGCCGGAAAACCTGGACGCCGCCCTCGCGGAGTTCTGGCATTCCCAGCGGGCCGCCGCCATTGCCGCCGAAAAAGGGGGCCTGGCCACCTGGGGTGAGGAAGCCGAACTGCCGCCGCCCACGCCGCAGGAGACCGCGCTGCGCACGTTCGCCGAGCCATTGATTCGCGGGGCGATTGAGCATCGCGTTGCCATTGACGACCAGATCAAAAAATACGCGGCCAACTGGGAACTGCACCGGATCGCCGCCGTGGACCGGGGGATTCTACGACTGGCCATTTACGAAATGCTTTATCGCGACGACATCCCGCCGATTGTCAGCATCAACGAGGCGGTGGACATCGCCAAAAAATTCTCCACCCAGGACAGCGGCAAGTTCGTCAACGGCCTGCTCGACAAAATCAAGGGCGAACTGATGCGACCGGCGCGCATAATCAAATGATGAAGTATGAAGGATGAATTATGAAATCTCCTTGCCTGCGGTTGCGGCACGTTCCTGTGCCGCTTCATCATTCATCATTCATCATTCATCATTTCTGAGAGATGTTCGCCGACCTCCATCTGCACACGAATTTTTCCGACGGCACCTTCACGCCGGAAGAACTCGTGGCCAATGCGGTGAAACAAAAGCTGTGCGCCATCGCCCTGACGGACCACGACACTCTGGAAGGTTGCGAGCGCGCGGCGGCGGCGTGCGCGACGGCGGGGATTGAATTCATCACGGGTTCGGAGCTGACCGCCGAACAGGACGACCACGAGATTCACATCCTTGGTTACTTTCTCGACACGCAAAATGAAAAGCTCCGCACCGAAACCGGCAAGTTCCAACTCGTCCGCCAGAATCGCATCCGCGAAATGGTCGCGCGCCTGAACGATCTGAACATTCCGCTGGATGTCGAAGACGTTTTCAAACTCGCCAATTGCCGCGCCCCCGGCCGGCCGCACGTCGCCCGCGCCCTGGTCAAGGCTGGATTGATCGCCACGCTCGACGAAGCCTTCGAGCGCTTTCTGAAAAAAGACCGGCCCGCGTGGGTGCCGAAAATGAAGACGTCCGCGCCGGACGCCATCGCCTTGATTCATCAGGCCGGTGGTCTCGCGGTGATGGCGCACCCCGGTTTGAATCGCGCCGATCAAGTCATTCCCGGCTTGGTTGACGCGGGCTTGGACGGCCTCGAATGTTTTCACACCAAGCATCCCAAAGCCACGTCGGAGCATTATTTGCAGATGGCCAAGCAGCATGGGCTGCTGGTGACTGGCGGTTCTGATTGCCACGGTTTGAACAAAGGTCGTCCGCTCGTCGGCACCGTGCGACTGCCGTATCACCGCGTCGAAAAACTCAAGGCCGCCGTGGAAAATCGGAAATCGGAAATCGGAAATCGGAAATAAGTCATGGGACTCTTCGCCAAATTCAAAGCCGGCCTCGCCAAGACGCACGCCAAGCTGACTCATGAACTCAAACGCATCGTCACGCGTTCCCCCAAGCTCACCGCCGAGTCGTTGGAAGAAATCGAGCACGCGCTCATCGCCGCTGATCTCGGCCAGGCCGTGACTGCGCAGATCGTGGCGGCGGTGAAACTGGCTTACGAATCGCAGGGCACGGCGGGACTGGATTACCTCGCCATCGCACGGGCGGAAATTGAGAAGAGCCTTTCCAATAACAAAGCGGATTTGCTCAAAGCTCCGAGCGGTCCGACGATTGTCTCCATTGTCGGCGTCAACGGCACCGGCAAGACCACGACCTCCGCCAAGCTCGCCTTCTACCTTCAGTCGCAACAGAAAACCGTGCTGCTCGCTGCCTGCGACACCTTCCGCGCCGCCGCCATCGAGCAACTCAAACTCTGGGGCGTGCGCCTCAAGATCGAAGTCATCGCCAGCGCGTACGGAGCCGACGCCGCGTCTGTGGCGCACGACGCCGTCACCGCCGCGCTGGCGCGCAAGGCGGATTACCTCTTCATTGACACGGCGGGCCGCCTGCACACCAAGCACAATCTGATGCAGGAGTTGCACAAGCTGCATCGCGTCATCGGCAAACAACTGCCCGGTGCGCCGCATGAAGTCCTGCTCGTGCTCGACGGCAGCACCGGCATGAACGCGCTGAACCAGGCGCGCGAATTCAACAAGGCCGTGCCGCTCACCGGCCTCATCGTGACCAAGCTCGACGGCACGAGCAAAGGCGGCATGGTGGTGGCGATTCAGAAGGAACTTGGCTTGCCCATCAAATTCATCGGCCTCGGCGAGCAACCGGACGATCTGCAACCCTTCGATGCGAAGCAATTCGCGCAGGCGTTGTTTGAGGAATGAAATTCAAGTTTACAGAAAAGGGTGCGGAACTCTACGCGAAAGCGTAATCTTTTTACCAATGGAAAACGGTGACAAACATCGCGCGCCAAGAAATCGCACTCTAACGCTCGCACCATTGGAGCAGCAGCAGCTCGCTGGCATGTTGCTTCGCCCGCCGCTAACGGGAGAACTTGTGTCTCTTGTTGACCGGGTGGTTTGCGCTGATTCGTTGCCGCTCTTTTCAACGTTGCCACGCCACTTTGTTGACCTGCTTGTTCTTGATCCGCCCTACAATCTCAATAAGCGGTTCGGGACAGAGAGTTTTAGCGAGATGTCGCTGGCTGAGTATGAAGAATGGCTTGAGGGTTGGTTTGTTCGGTTGCTGCCGTTGCTAAAGCCGACTGCGAGTCTTTACGTTTGTGGTGATTGGAAATCATCTGCCGCTGTGCAGCGCGTGCTCGACCGGCATGTCATCGTGCGCAACCGCATCACTTGGGAACGCGAGAAGGGGCGCGGGGCGAAAACAAATTGGAAGAACGCCAGTGAGGACATTTGGTTTGCAACTGTGTCCAACGATTATGTTTTCAACGTCGAGGCGGTAAAGTTAAAGCGCAAAGTCATTGCGCCATATCGTGTGGACGGCCAGCCGAAGGATTGGGAAGACTCGCCCGACGGCCAGTTCCGTCTGACGCATCCCTCGAATCTTTGGACGGATTTGACGATTCCGTTTTGGTCCATGCCGGAAAACACCGACCATCCCACACAGAAGCCGGAGAAACTTATCGCAAAACTGCTGCTGGCAAGCAGCCGCGAAGGTGATTTTGTTTTCGACCCGTTCCTTGGTTCTGGCACGACGGCAGCAGTGGCGCGAAAGATGGGGCGGCGTTACCTCGGCATCGAGATGGACGAGAACTACGCTTGTCTTGCGCTGAAGCGCGTCGAATTGGCGAACGACAATCACTCCATTCAAGGATACGCAGGTGGTGTCTTCTGGGAGCGCAACAGCTTGGTGGATCAAAAGGTGGTGAAACCAAAAGTGCAGCCCGTCAGCTTACCGCTGTTCAATGAATAACAGCCTTCAACACCTCGTAGCCTTTATTGCCGAGCATAATGGGATAAACGACAAATCTCAATTGTCGCGACTGGTGGCTGAAAAATTTGTTCTGACAACAGACCGCTCGGTTTTTTACTGTGCCGATTTTGCCGTTAGATTTAGCTCCGCCGCGAAGCCAAGTTTTTCAAACACGGTGCTGTCGCTATCAAATCTCAAGAAGTTTGATGACAGGCCATTTGTTGTTTGTCTTGTTACCCCGACGACCAATCACTGCTTCTTAGCCAATACCACATTGCTGAAAAAGATCAGCCACTCCTCGCTAGATCTTCGAGAAAACAACATCAAAGGAAGCTTCAATGGCTCAGACATTCTCCGTGAATTTGAAGGCATCCAAAACACCCCAGCTAACCTTGAAAGACTTTTCCAGATACACGCTCCGATTGGTTTTGATGGAAACCTTGTGCGATTGGTTGAAGCCACAAACAACATCTCTCCTTCAGGGGTGAAGTTCACCGTTTCTGGCGAGGCTAGAATGACCATTCTTGAATCGCCACGCCGAGCGATTCAATTCGTTAATTCCCCCGAAGCAACGGAGCTGAAGCGCGATCTCGACCAAAAGGTGGAGCGGTATAAAACGGAGATTTTGTTGGCAGCACTGATTGACAACGTCAACGTCCGAGGACGAATTATTGAATATCTGATTGCCGGGGAGGATGAAAAGCTTCGCCAGCAATTAGTCGCCGCTCTCAAGGAAGGGAACAAAGGCATACCGCAGTTCAAGACTGAGAATGCGCTTGGCGACTACCAAAGAATCTTTGACGCCTTTCACACCGAGACTGATGTGAAGACAAAGATCATGATTCTAAATTCCAATCCCAAGGCATACAACATAGACAAGATATTGGAGTTCTTGGCGCTCAATAAGTCAGTGTTCATGTTTTACTTTGTCGGAGTCGAGCCGACAAAAATCGTCGACACTGTTTTGGTTTCCATGTTTCAGGAGAAGCTGCTCAAATCGACTATCCTGCTACGACATTGGGCTGGCAGAAACTCCAGAGGCGTTACTCAATTTGAGGGCAAAACGATCAATTCATTGATTCTTAAACCAGAGCTTCAAATAGATGAAGCCTCGGCGTTACAGTTTCTCGAAAAAATTATCGCGCTCTGAGATCTGCGCTGGTTTTCATTCCGGTTGGCACCCTTTCCGTTTGAGCCTTTTCCCATCAGCGGCCAGGCGCGCAGGCGTTGTTTAAGGAATGAAACTCAATTTGCCGCCTCGGAATGATTCTGTTATTTGTTTTCCATGATTCAGCCGGAGCAACTGGTTGGCGACGAATGGGCCGAGTGGTATCGGCTCACGCCCGTGCAACGCTGGCTGGAAAGCGAGAAACTCTGGCAAACCTATCTCGCGCTCGGAGGCTCACTTGATCCCGAACCCGATACGCAAAGTCCTTTCTTCGATGCGCGCGCATCGCGTCCGCGCCCTGCTCATGGGCGGACAGGCGTGCGTGTTCTACGGCGCGGCCGAGTTTAGCCGCGACACCGACTTCGCCATCCTCGCCGACGCGGCCAACCTCGCGCGGCTGCGAAAGGCGTTGGCGGACTTGCGCGCCGAACCCATCGCAGTTCCGCCGTTTGAATTGAAATATCTCAAGCGCGGTCACGCCCTCCACTTTCGCTGTCACCATCCTGAAGCCTTGCGGATGCGGGTGGATGTAATGTCCAAAATGCGCGGGGTGGATTCGTTCGCTAAACTTTGGAAACGCCGCACTGTCCTTGAACTTACAGACGGAATCCAATGCGATCTGCTCGGGCTGCCCGATTTGGTGCAGGCTAAAAAAACCCAGCGTGACAAGGATTGGCCGATGATCCGTCGGTTGGTGGAGGCTCATTATTTTTCACACAATGACAGTCCCACCCAGGCCCAGGTCAAATTTTGGCTTTTGGAATTCCGCACCCCGCAATTGCTACAGGAAGTTGCCCAAGCTCATATCAGTCTAACCCGGCGGCTCGCCTCCCAACGACCCTTGCTCCGGTCTGCCGTTGCAGGCAACCAAGGGCAACTGGAAAGCGCGCTAATGGCGGAAGAAACCAGTCTTCGCACCGAAGATAAATCCTACTGGGCTCCGTTGCTGCTGGAACTGGAAAGCCTGCGCCATCCGAAATAAATCACTACGAACAACGAGCGGGATCAACCCGGTGGCAATCGCAGGGTGGCCTCTAGTGGAGGTAGTTCCGCCAGTTCTTTTCCGCCCGTGCCGCCGCCGAGCTTTTGCAGTTTTTCACCTGAAGGCTTGATGCGTGATTCGTAGCTACCCACAGCCTGGTTGAACGCACGATTCGCCATATCCAGTCCGCCCCGGATTTTTTCCAGATGCTCCGTGAACGTGACGACTCTCATAAACAATTCCTGCGCGGCCTCGGCAATTTTTTGCGCATTTTCCGTCTGATCGTGCTGCTGCCAGCTTACGGACACCGACCGCAGCAGTGCGATCAGCGAGGCGGGCGTCGCCAGTAAAATCCGTTTCTCCGCCGCCCAGATGATCAGGTCATGATCCCCTTCCAGCGCCGCGCTAAACAACGATTCCGCCGGCACGAACAGCACCACGTAATCCAGCGCGTGCGGAAACTGCCGGGGATAATCGCGGTCGGCCAGTGACTTGATCGTGGCCTTCAGCTTGCCCGCGTGCGCCGCCAGCGAGGCCGCGCGCGTTGCGGGATCCGCCGATTCCAGCGCGCTGAGGAAATCCAGGTCCGGCACCTTGGCATCCACGATGATGAGGCGGTCGCCGGGAAGTTTCACAATCAGGTCGGGTCGTTTGTCGAGGTCGTCGCCCGCCTTTTGTTCGGTGAAATCGCAGTGGGCACTCATGCCCGCCGCTTCGACAACGCGGCGTAATGTTTCTTCACCCCAACGTCCGCGCGCCTGATTCGATTTGAGAACGGAACGGAATTGCGCCGTCTCCGCCGCGAGCGAGTGGCTGGACGCGGCCAGTGCCGTCAGTTGTTCCTTCACTTTGCCCAACGTGTCGGCCTGGGCGGTTTCGCTTTGCTGCAAACTTTTCTGGTAGATTTCCAACTGCTGCTTGAGCGGTTCGACCAATCCTTTGATAGCTTCTTGCCGTAGCGCCAGATCGCTTTTGGCCGTCACCTGAAATTTTTCAAAACTCTGTTCGGCGAGCCGCAAAAATTCCGGCGCGGTCTGCTTCAGGGCGTCGGCGCTTAAGGCTTTGAAGGTGTCGCGCAAATCGGCGAGCGCCTTGTCCTGCGCGGCCTTGGCGTCCGTCAGTGCGCGTTCGTGCAGGGTGCGCTGCTCGGCGAGCAGTTTTTCCGCGCCGGCTTGATTCGCCTGCGCGGTGGCGAGGGAGGTTTTGGTTTGCGTGATTTGCTCGCGGGCTTGAGTGAGATCGTTCTCGCGCTGGACGAGTTGCTGGCGGAGTTCGTTTTCCAGGCGGTTGTCGGGCGGGGTTGCGGGCCGGCGCGAACCCAGCAGCCAGCCGATGACGCCGCCGAGTAACAGGCCAATGAGTGCGTAAAGAACGGGGTACATTGAATCAGCGCAGACTGCGGACCAGCACGCGCTGGTAGTCGGGAAGCAGGTGGCGTTTTCCCTTTTGCACCACCGTGTGCCCCTCGGCCCGCAGGCGGCGCGAGAGTTCCTCCGGCCCGCCGGGGTACTTGGGGTTTATTTCGCCGTCGGTCTTGAGCGTGCGCCAGTAGGGGGTGACGCGCTTCTTGCCTTCCGCCTCTGCTTCAGCAGCAGCGTTTGCGGCGATCCAGGAAAAAATTCCGGTCGTGATCGGACACGCAAAGTTCGCGCGATGCCGGGCGGCGAGGAAGGCGCGCAGTTCGTTGATGGTGACGACGCGGCCCTTGGGCACCTGCTTCATCAAGGCGTCCACTTCGCGCGGCGCGGGGATGACCATCTTGCCCGTGCCCCAGCGCTTCGACATCTTGCCGGTCACGGCTCTGACCCTGGGCAGGCCTTTGTCATCCGCTAATTTTTCGCGCCAGGATTTTTTTAGTTTTGTGCTCACTACGCGTGCCCTTAATTATTTGTCCTTACTGGAATGCTGACCAGTCTGTTGTTCTGGTCATTGTCCGTCAAGCCGCTCGATCGACAATCTCTGATACCGCAGCTTCGCCGGCGCTCGGTTTGCGATTTGCACCGCAAGCACTGGCTTGCGCTGGCCGGGTCAATTTTAGGTAATTCTTTCAACTAACTCCGTGGAGGCTCGCGTGATAAAATGAGATCATGAATTTTTTACCAGTATTTCCAAAGTGGTTGATCATTGCAGCTGCAACGGCGGTGGGTGCTTTGACCGGCGCAACCGCATTGGCGCAGGCGTCAACGAATCAGTTGCGGGTGGGGATTTATGATTCGCGCGCGATTGCGATTGCCTATGCCAATTCGCCGCTGTTTGCGGAATCCCCGAAGGCAACGCGGGCCGAGTATGAGAAAGCCAGGCAGGAAAAAAACGACCAGCGGATGAAGGAGATTGGCAGCCGGATGAAACTCCAGCAGCGGCGGGCGCACGAGCAGGGCTTCAGCACCGGTTCGGTGGCTGGGTGCCTGGCCAAGATCAAGGACTCCCTGCTGGCGGTGGCGAAGCAGGCGAACGTGCAGATCATCGTGAGCAAATGGGAACTGAACCATCAATCGGAATCCGTGCAACTGGTGGACGTGACGGACGAACTGGTGGCCTTGTTTCATCCCAGTGAAAAAGTTTTGGGCTGGGTCAAAAGCTGCCGGAACCGCGACCCGCTGCCGATCGAGGAAATCACCGACGAGATGGATTAGTCAGCGCGGGGAAAAGCACGGTGTGAAGTTACGGAATGAGGGGAAAATGGAGCGAGCGAAGGGATTCGAACCCTCGACGCAAAACTCGGAAACACCACAACCACAGCCGGTTTCCAATTCTTTAAAAGCAGGGTATACACAAATACGCGCACACGCCGCAGACGTCTTCTGTCCTGATCTGGCTCGCGTGGTCGCTGCTTGGGACAAACTTCCCGCGTCACTCAAGGCTGCAATTCTCGCCATTGTCGATTCGATCAAGGAAAGCGAGGCGAGCCAGTGAGCGCAATTTTCTCTCGGAACATGTTACCGCGCGCCAGCGTCCTGCGCTGCCCGCGTTCAGGGCCAACAGCTTGCCTGCAACCTGATTTCCCTCCGGCCCGACCGGGCCACCGGCTGCCGCTGGCTCTGCCCGGTCGGAATCCCAATGCCACTCTAAAAGAAATTTCCCATCCGCCTTTCGGCAAGCGGTCGGGAATCAACAAACACGCCGAATAAAGGAAAGGTCATAAAATGATAATGCAGTTAACAGTGTTCAAGGAAGTCTACAACACGTGGCCAGCCAAGAACGGGAAACCCGCAGGCGAATCTTACGATTTGCTCTGCATGGACATCAGCAACCCGCCGGAGCATCGCATGGAAGAAATGCTTTACTACCGGACCAAGGAAGATGAACGCTCCAAAGTGTGGGGCAAATCGGTCGGCAACACGCTCCAAGTGGGCGTGTCGAAAATCCGCCACGGTGACAATGGCGGCAAAGCTACCCTGCTGGGCAGCATCATCCCCGAAGCCAAACGGAACTAAAATCGTATGGCGAAAAACCCTCGCATAGACAGGGACTGGCGCGAGCCAATCCGCAAATCCGAGGTCTCGACCGATTTTGGCCTCTCACTGGCTCGCATCCAGTGGGATGCTTTTGCAACTCTGACCTTCGCGGGCAATGTCCCAAGAACACAAATTGCGTATGGTCTAGCATGGTGCTGGTTGCAGGAATTGGCCAAAGTCGATGGCGTCCCCTATAAACGTCTTCTCATTGCACTGCGTGGTGAAGAAGGCGAATCCAAAGGGCGTTTCCACTTCCACTGTCTGGTGGGGGGAACTGCTACGCGCAATTATCACTCGCTCACCCACCAGTTGGAACATCTATGGAAAGTTTCAACTGGTGGTGCGCGTGTAGAAGTCCGGCAATATGACCGCGCACTGGCTGGCGCGGATTACGTTTGCAAATGCCTTGGGGCAAATCAATACGAGCTGAATAAATACAGCTTTGCCAACTCCGTGACGCTTTCCGCTTCAGTGATCCGCTTGATAACGGGTATTGATGCCAGTGGGGAAAGACGCGGCGGCCAGGACACATGAAAAAACGGGCTGGTGACGAAAGGACTGGGGCCATAACGGCAGGCCGTTCCCGGTTTGAGTAAGTTTTACGATGAGACAGCCTCGGTGGTTGCGGGCACAAACAGGGTGGTTTGCTTGACGTGGTTAATTTCACGATGTGAACCGAAAAAAGCTCTGACAATCCGTCAGTTGATGCCGCCGATCAAACGCCAAAGCAACTGTGGCGTGTGTGAAATTTGAAATGGATACCTTGGGCGGTGGCCGGTGGGTGGGCGCGGAGCGCCCGCCCGCCGGTCGCCGGCTAAGGCTCCTTGTAGAATTCCTATGTCCAAATCAATTTGGAATGAATGACGAACTGACAACCCCGGCGTTACCTTCGTGTCGGCTCTCGTCGCAATAGATGCTGACCTCGGTATCGGCGAACGGGCCGTTGACTGGCGGTTTGGTGGCGGTGCTCATGGAAATTTTGGCTTGGGTATGGCAGCCAGCCCGGTTTCCAGTGCCTCCACCGCACGGATGGATCGTTGAATTTCGTTTTTGTGGGCGGCGGTGCTGTTGGCGTGGCTGTAGGGATTCAGAATAAACGTCCGATAAATCTCAACGTCGTCGAGTAAGGCTTTTGCCAAAGGCCATTTGCCCGCTGCCTGCCCGGATGAAATTGCGCTCCAAAATGCGTTGCTGGGGATTCTCGTGATGTCCTGGCTGGCCATCACATTTACGCCCAACCGATGCCGCTCGCAAAAATCCTGAATAACTTCTTCAAAATGTTTTCTCAAATAGTTTACGCAAGCACCATAATCTGGAATAGGCGCGTTAAGATACCCTTTGGCTCGGTCCAGATATTTTCTATCGTCGGCAAATACTGGAACTTCACCATCAGCGGTCGGGCCGGCAAAAAATTCAATTTTCTTCCAGCCCTCGCCGGGGAAGCGGCGCTTCACATAATCGAACCATGACTGATCGTAGGTCAGCATGAAAATTTGGTAGTCGGCAAAATACGTTTTCAGGATGTCTATGACTGGCATCCGATTTTGCATGTCGAGGCCGATTAACACGTCGTCCAGCGCCAGAATTTTCAACCGGCTGGATGGTTGCAGCTTCAGCGCGGCGAAGAAAATCGAAATGGCGATGGCTGACAGCTTCGCTTCATTCAGGAAATGGTGGTGGTTGTTTTTCTCTTTGCCGCAAAATTTAACCTTCAGGCCGACAACATCACCAGAAAATCCCTTGTCGGCCCGCCGGGGGGCGCGGTTGTAGGCTACACTGTCAAACTTGAAATCAACAACGATGTCATATTCAAACGCAGCGAGGATTTTTTGCGCTTCCTTTGCCAATTCAATCAAATTGTTTTTTAGACCGGAATTAAATCGGGCGAGTTTATCTTCAACATTCTTGACTTGATTGGGGGTATTCCTACTCGGCAAGGCATCATTCACGTCATCCCAATCCGCCGCGAAGGTGTTCTTCGTGATGTCATTGGTGACATTGGGAATGAGATTCTGGATCAGCAAATCAAAAACATTCACCGCATCTTTTTCCTGCTGCAAAAAATAGGTGGCGAGCAGGTCTTTGTAAT
>JANYDP010000141.1 GCA_025363535.1 Verrucomicrobiota bacterium
ATCCCGACCAATCTTTCGCAGGGCGCGCGGTTCACGGACAGCGAGTGGTTCATCATCGAGGGCGACGAATACGACACCGCGTTTTTCGACAAGCGCAGCAAGTTCATCCATTACCAGCCGGAGGTAGCGATCATCAACAACCTGGAATTTGACCATGCGGACATTTTTGAAAATCTCGCCGCGGTTAAAAAAACCTTCTCGCACTTCATCCGCCTCGTGCCGCGCAACGGCCTGCTGCTGGCCAACGGCGACGACCATAATCTCGCGCCGTTGCTGAACGTGACGCATTGCCCGGTGAAGCGCTTTGGGCTGGGCGGAGATTTTGCCGTCTATGCCTTCAACATCCGCTATGGCCCCACGGCGACGGAGTTTGAGATTCCGAGCTTCAAGTTTCACCTAAATCTGGTGGGCGAGTTCAACGTGCGTAATGCGCTTGCAGTCATCGGCGCGGCCAAGCATTGCGGGCTGTCGAACAAGCAGATCCAGTCCGCGTTCGACACGTTCAAGGGCATCAAGCGGCGCATGGAGATCAAGGGCATCGCGGGCGGCATCACGGTGATTGACGACTTCGGTCATCACCCGACGGCGATCCGTGAGACGCTCGCGGCGTTGCGCCTCAAGTACGCGCGCGAAAAAATCTGGGCGGTCTTCGAGCCACGCTCCAACACGATGCGGCGGAATGTTTTTCAGGAGGAACTGGTTTCGGCCTTTGCGGATGCCGACGCGGTGGTGGTGGCCCAGGTGGCGCGACTCGAGTTGCTCCAACCGGAGGAGCGGTTAAATCCCGAGTTGCTGATGCAATCGCTGAAAGCTTCCGGCCAGAGCGCCGACTATCTGCCCGATGCCAACAGCATCGTCGCCCACCTCGCGCAACATGCGCAGGGCGGCGAGATCATCTGCGTGTTCAGCAACGGCGGGTTTGACGGCATCCACGGAAAATTGCTGGAGCGGCTGGGGCGAAGGTAGTCCGTAGCCGGCCGCTTGTTCTTGAAGTCAACTGTTGCGTCTCTAACGCTGCTAACATCGGCGCAAATACAACGCTAGCAGGCCGGGTGCAGGCAGAAGGGACATGGAAAGTCCTGAAACCTCGTGTGAGGATTCAGGGGGCTTCGGTCAATTCGCCCCGTTTTTTTTCTCTGGCGGAAGTTGGGGTGCGGGGGCAGGGGAGTTGGTGGGGGAATCTAGTTTCGCCGTGACGGTCTGGACGGCGTTGGTGTCCTTTGCTTCGCGTTCACGTTCTTCCAGGTTGTGCGCGAGCCGGGTTTTCAACTCGGCGTAATTCTCGTTGGTCACGTCGTTCAGATGCGCGTGGGCTTCGGCGAACATGCCGGCGTTTAATTTGAAGCGCGCGAGGTGCAGATAGACGCCTTCGCGTTCGATCTCGTCGTGCGCGATGGCCAGCGCGTTGGTCCAGGCCTGGAGCGCGGCGGCGGTGCGGACGGGCTTGATGCCGTAATAACTTTGCGCCAGATCGGTGGCGAGGGGGAAATTGGTCGGGGACAACTTGAGCGCCTGGGCGTAGAGCGCGAGCGCCTTGTCGAAAATCTGCTGCTCGTTGATGTGATAATATTCCGCCGCGTCTTTGCGAAACAGATAGACGGTGGTGGCGAAGTTCTGGATGTAAACCGGTTCGTGCGGATCAAGTTCAATGGCCTTCTCGTAATACTCAAACGCTTTCTTCACCGGGCTGTTGTGGCCGTAATAGTTCGCCATGTTGTTCCACACGGCGGGATCTTTGGGGGCGAGTTCGTGCGCTTTTTCCAACTGCACCATCTCGCCGTCCTCGTCGTGGATGTCGTCGAGAAAGCTGGCGAAGGCGAGCCGGGCTTTGACATGGTTGGGGTGGAGCTTGATGAAATCCTCGTAACCCTGGCGCACGGGCGCGAAGCGTTTCGTGATGCGGCGGTCCATTTCGGCGGCCGGGAGTCCGCCGCCTTTCGCGGCAAACGCGTTGTTGTCCTTGAGCCAGCCGTCCACCTCGGCCTGCGCCTCGTCATCGGCGGTTTCGATTTTTTTGAATTCTTGTTCGACCGGGTCGTTGGGGTCGGGCACGGCGACGGTGAGGCCGGTGGTTTGGGTGACGAGATTGCTGACGGCCACGGCCTGGTTGGTGGCGATCAAGGCGCTGATGAGTCCAACGACGAGAGTGTTCACGGCGGAGAAGTTAGCACGCAGCCGGGCGAAGTCGAGGCGGCAGCCGACGGTAAAAAATCGCGGATCAGAACGGCCAGTTAATGCCGGCGGTGACATAAACCGCCCCGTTCAAGTTCAGTTGCGACTGACGTCCGCCGCCGCCCAGCGTCACCTTGCCCATGGGCATGTATTGCGCGCCGATGAAGAAGTCGCCGTTTTGCACGGTGTGGAAGGTGACCATTCCGTTGATGTAACCGCCGAAGGTCAGTTTGGTGGAGCCAATGGATCCAACGTTGTGCGAACTGCCGCCGGCGTAGCTCAGGGTTTCGTCGTATTTAAGATTTCCGGAAACAATGCCAAGGGCCGGGCCGATGCCCATGGAAAGTCCAATGCTCGGGCTCAGGTCATAGAAGAGGGTCGGCCCCAGCTTGATCGCGTAAAAGTTTACATCCAGCGTGCGGCTGCCGATGACCTGGACGTTGGCAATATCCGGCAGTGGCGTCACGGCGGGAGTCGAGCCAATCGTGGCGCCGCCCGGAGAATTGGGCGAGCCATGCCAGCCCGGCAGCGGGAAGATGTTGTCGGCACCGATGACGTAACCGCTGGCGTCAAATTTGTAGGCCGACTGGGAGACGGTTGCCGACAAAGTGCTGCGATCGGAAATCTTGATGGGCAATAAACCAAATCCCAGTTCCCACCCGAGGCGAAAACGTTCCCCGTGCGTGAAGGTGCCGCCGTAGGCCAGATCCAAGCCGATGTCCGCCGAGTCCTTCACGCTGGCGGAGCTGGTGGTGTTGAAGGCGGTGGAGCGATGCATCGTCAGCGTCTCGCTGGCGGGGTCGTACTGCGACGCGTTTTTGTATCCCCAGTCCGAGGTGAGCGCGCCGCCGGCGTCGGGCCGGACATAGCCGTCATCATAAACTCCCGCGCCGCCGCCGGAGATGCCGAACGAACCTTTCATGCTGAAGCTGGCCTTGAGGTTGAAACCGACGAGCACACCGGCGCGGAAAGTACGCGTCCAGTCCGGGTCGTACGCCTGGCTGTGCGCGCGTCCGGCGGTCACCGCCAGCAGCGCGAGGGTGCCGAGGCGGATGGAAGAGTTGAAAATATTCGGCGACATGGCGGGCTAGGGGTTGAGAAAAACTTTGTAAAAACGCGAATTTGAGCCGGGCTTGCTCACGGTGGCCGGCGGCCCGTAGTCCAGCCACTGGAAGAAATTGGCCGGGGCCACGATGGGCGGCAGGGCCATCCGGGCGTTTGAGAACGAGGAATCGTCGCTGTAAACAATGGTGTAAACCTGACCCACGACAGTGTTGCTGACTTCCAAAAAATGTTCGCCCGTGGACAGCCGGGCCGTGCGGCCGAAATGAAAATTCGTGCTGGTGGCGACCGCCGTCGGCGGCGTCAAATCGGGCAGGCTGACTCCCACGGCGTGCAATTGCGCATTGCCAAACGGAAACGTGCTGCGTGTGCGGACGTAAAATTGCAGCCGCAATTCCACGCTGCTGTTGGTGTCCAACGTGGCCGGGTAAACCACGAAGGGGCTGCCGTTGTTGGTTCCCCACGCGTTGAATAAAAAATTGGTGAACCCGGTCGGTGCCACATTCGTCAGTCCGGTGAGGATGACGCGCACAGAATCCACGGACGCGGTGCCGACGTTGGACACGAGAATTTTCTGCTCGATCAGACCGTTTTGCCGGTTGGTGTACTGCGGGGCGTTGGTGACGGCCAGCAGCGTGACGGGAAAATAACCGGCCACGTTGACGCTGTTGGTGGCGGTGTTGTTGGCAGGGTTGGGATCGGTCGAACCGCCGATGCCGACCGATGCGGTGAACTGTGCGGCTCCCGCATTGGTCGGCAGTTGCACGCGCAAAACGAAATTGGTGAACGCATTGCTGGCCAGCGAGGTGATCGGAAAGGTCAACTGATTGCTCACGAGTTGGAAGGTCTGGGTGGCGGGTGAGACGGAGAGTAATTGAGTGCCCGCGGGCAGCGTGTTGGTCACGACGAGGTTGGTCGCGGAGTTTGGCCCGAGGTTGGTGACCCCCGTGCGGTAGCTGATCCAATCGCCAGTGAAGACGGGCGCGGCTGGAGTGCCGAGCATCACGGCCAGATCGG
>JANYDP010000286.1 GCA_025363535.1 Verrucomicrobiota bacterium
CCGCGATGCCGTGGAACAACCCACGAGCGCAACCAACAGGCCGATGAAAAGGAAACCGGGCTTCAGCACGCGGCCATTGTGCGGATGCGTTAATTCGACTCAAGACGTTTCGGGAAAAATCCCCCGTCACCGCGAATCGCGTTCATGCCGGTTCTCAATGGCCGGCGGATTCCAAGCTTGCCAGCCCGCCGGTCTGCGTGTTTGCTCTGCGCCAATTACATGACTAAGAGCCTTCACTTTTTCACCGCGCGCGGAATGGTTTTTCTGGTGGCTGCCGCGCTGCTCGGCGGTTTGAATCTCGCCGCCAAGGAGCGCGAAGTTCCGTCGGCGTTACGCGCGCAGATGGATACGGCCATCAAGAAGGTCAAGCCGGCACTCGTTCGCATCCGCGTCGTCTCCACCGAATTCAGCGAGGGCCGCGAACTCAAACAGCAGTCCGTCGGCAGCGGCGCGATCATCACCAAGGACGGATACATCATCACCAACCATCACGTCGCCGGCCACGCGGCGCGGATGTTCTGCACGCTGTGGAACCGCGAGGAGATCGAGGCGGAGTTGATTGGCACCGATCCGCTCACGGACATTTCCATCATCAAATTGATTCCCGAAAAGCCCCGCACGTTTGCGTTCGTCAGCTTTGGTGATTCCGACAAGGTCCGCGTCGGCGATTCCGTGCTCGCGATGGGCAGCCCGATGGCGCTCTCGCAATCCGTCACGCTCGGCATTCTCAGCAACACCGAGATGGTCATTCCCCGCTTCTGGGGCGGCTCCAGTTTCAAGCTCGACGGTGAAAACGTCGGCGGCCTCGTCCGCTGGTTCGCGCACGACGCCGCGATCTACGGCGGCAACTCCGGCGGCCCGCTTGTCAATCTCAAGGGCGACATCATCGGCATCAATGAAATCAGCTACGGCCTGAGCGGCGCGATTCCCGGCAACCTCGCGAAAAGCGTGGCCGATCAACTCATGGCGAAAGGCAAAATTCAGCGCAGTTGGCTTGGGGTGGATGTGCAGCCGCTGTTCAAACATGCGAGCGAGCCGCGCGGCATTTTAGTCAGCGGCGTGATTGAAAATTCCCCGGCGGACAAGGGCGGCTTGCGGGCCGGCGACCTGATGCTGCGCCTGAACGGTCAGGCGACGGACGTGCGTTTCGACGAACAGTTGCCGGAGTTCATGGCGTTGACGAGCGGGCTGGCGATTGGCCAGGAAGTCACCGCGCTTGTAAAACGTGACGGCCAGGAAATGACCTTGAAATTGACCCCCGCTGAGCGCGAAGAAATTTTTCCCAAGCAAAAAGAATTGAAACAATGGGGTCTGACTGCGCGAAATATTTCCGCCATCGTCGCCCGTGAAATGAAACGCGACAGCACCGATGGCGTCATGGTGGCGTCCGTTCGGCCCGGTGGCCCAGTGGGCGATGCCAAACCCGCGTTGGAACCGCGTGATGTCTTGATCGAAGTCAACGGCACGGCGATCACGAACCTGGCCGTGCTCATCGAATACACCCGCCAGTTGACCGCTGGCAAAACCGAACCGGTGCCGGTCATCGCCACGTTCGAGCGGCGGGCGGCGCGCTTTCTCACCGTCGTCAAGGTTGGGATTCAGGATTTGAAAGACCCCGGCCTCGAAGTGACGAAGGCGTGGCTGCCCGTCGAGACGCAGGTCATCAGCCGCGATATCGCGAAGCAACTGGGCGAGTCGGCGTTGAAAGGGTTTTACATCACGCGCGTTTTCGCCAACAGCACCGCCGAGAAGGCCGGCCTCAAGCCCGGCGATTTCATCACCGCCGTGGATGAGGAAAAGCTCACGGCCACCGGCGCGGAATTTGAGGACGAACTCACCTCGCTCATCCGGCAATACGACGTGGGCAAGACCGTCGGGCTGTCCGTTGTGCGCGGCCAGACGAAGCTGAAACTGCCGGTGGAACTGGCCCGCTCGCCGCGTCAACGGCGCGAGATGAAGAAGTACCGCAACAACGAGTTTGAATTCACCGTGCGCGACGTTTCGTTTTTTGACGCCGCCGAGCAGCAGTTGAAAGAAGAACAGCACGGCGTGCTGGTGGAGGAAGTCAAATCCGGCAGTTGGGCGGAACTGGGTTCGCTCGGCGTCGGGGATTTGATTCTGGAGATCAACAGCCACGCAACGGACAAGGTGGACGAAGTGCGCGCGACCATGGAACAGATTGCCGCGACCAAACCGTCCGTCGTGACCATCAAGGTTCTGCGCGGCATTCACACGGCTTTTCTCGAATTGGAACCGAACTGGAAAAATTAAACCTTTCACGAAAAAATTTATGCGACTCAAATCAAACCTCCTGCCCACCATCGCGCTGTTGCTGCTTGGCACCCTGACTGCGCCTGTTCACGCCGACGAACTGGCGGACAAAGGCCGTGCCATTTTCGCGAAGAACCAACATGCGGTCGTCACCGTGGGCATTGTCTTGAAGGTGACCTATGCCTCCAGCGGCCAGTCCTCAGCTCCGCAGGAAGCCAAGCAGGAAGCCACCGGCACGGTGATTGACCCGTCCGGCTTGACGGTTCTGGCGCTTTCAGCGTGCGATCCCGCCGACATGTATCAGCGGATGGATGCGCGGTACAAAATCGAAACTGAAGTCAGCGACATTAAAATCATGCTTGCCGATGGCACGGAAATTCCGGCGGAAATCGTCCTGCGTGACAAGGATCTGGATCTCGCCTATCTCCGCCCGAAGACCAAGCCGGCCAGCCCGATGACCGCAGTGGATTTCACCAAGGCCGCACCTGCACAGGTGCTGGACGAGGTCGTTGCGCTCAACCGGCTCGGCACCGCTGCCAGCCGCGCCTACTCGGCCTCAGTGGAGCGGATCGCTGCGGTCGTGCAGAAGCCGCGCACGTTCTACATCCCCGACAGCACGATGAGCGCGACCACGATGGGCTCGCCGGCCTTCCTGATGAATGGCGATGTCGTGGGACTGTTTGTGATGCGCGCGGTGAGTTCCACCGGCGGCCGCGCCAACCTGACGGCGATCATCCTGCCGGCCGATGATGTTCTCAAAGGCGCCAAGCAGGCACCCGAAGCCAAGGGCGACGCAGAGAAAAAGGACGAGCCGAAACCCGCAGCCGACAAGAAAGACGCTTCCGAGAAGAAATAATTTCGCGGCGCGAAGGGTGTAGTGTCGAGCCGGTAGCTCGACCCGGTCGGCGCACCGGCGCTCCATCAATCCACCCACCCCAACCCCGCCATGAATCGCTGTTCCCCCGGCGGGGAAAACTCGTTACCTTCCTGACAAGATGTCGGCCACACTTGTCGTCAACGAAGTCTATCTGAGCCTGCAAGGTGAAAGCACCTTTGCCGGGCTGCCGTGCATTTTTGTGCGGCTGACGGCGTGCGACCTCCGCTGTTCCTATTGCGACACGGCCTACGCTTTCACCGAAGGGGGAAAAAGATCGCTGGAAGACGTTCGTGCCGAAGTGAGCCGGCTCGCGCAGCCATTCTTAAATTCAAAATTCAAAATTCAAAATTCAAAATTGCCGCTGGTCGAATTCACCGGCGGCGAACCGCTGCTCCAGAAAAACTCCCTGCCGCTGATGCAACAACTGTGCGACGACGGCTTCACTGTGCTGATCGAAACCAGCGGCGCGCACGACATTTCGCCGATTGATCCGCGCGTGCGGCGCATCATGGATTTGAAATGCCCCAGCAGTGGTGAGGTGGCACGCAACCGTTGGGAGAACCTCGCGCACCTCAAGGCCAC
>JANYDP010000175.1 GCA_025363535.1 Verrucomicrobiota bacterium
CCGTCAGCTTGTCGCCACCGACTTTGCCGATTTGCACCGCGGGCACGCCCATTAGCTTGGCGCGTTCGACGACTTTCACGGCGTCGAGCGCTTTGCAACTGATGACGACGCGCGATTGCGTTTCGCCGAAGAGCAACGCGTCGAGACGCGAAGTTTCAAGTTTCAAGTTGGAAGTTTCAAGTTGGGCAGGCGCGGCTGCTTGAACACTTGAAACTTGAATCTTGAAACTGCTCAAATCAATTGAAGCACCAATCAGCCGGGGCGTTTCCCGAGCGACGAGTTGCGAAATACAGCTTTCCGCGAGCGCGACGGCGAGGCCGCCTTCGCTGCAATCGTGCGCGCTCTTCACGAGGCCGGATTGGATCAGGCCGATGAGCGTGGTGTGCAGCGTCTTCGCGACTTCGAGGTCGCAACGCGGCGGCGCGCCGTTTTTCTTGCCGTGGATGACTTGCAGATACGCGCTACCGCCGAGGCCTTGCAACGGCGTGGCTTCCACCGCGTCGCCGAGCAGGATGATAGCATCGCCTTCGTCCTTGAACCATTGCGTCGTGACGTATTCCAGCTTCTCAATGAGGCCGACGACGGAAATCGTGGGCGTCGGATCAATCGGTCCGGCGGGGCTTTGATTGTAGAGCGAGCAATTGCCGCCGGTGACCGGCGCGTTGAACGCCTTGCAACCGTCAGCGAGACCGCGCACGGATTCTTTGATTTGCCAAAACAATTCCGGCTTCAACGGACTCGGCATGTTCAAATTGTCCGTCGCGCCGAGCGGCAATGCGCCGGAGCAGGCGAGATTGCGGCACGCTTCGGCCACGGCGATTTTCGCGCCTTCGTAAGGATCGAGATAAACGTAACCGCCGTTGCAGTCCACGGTCATGGCGATGAGTTTCTCAGGAACTGCGTTTCCTTCTGTTGCTTTAGCCAAATCAACCTTAAGCAATGCCAATGCTTCAGCAGCCAAGCTCCGAATTTGCGGCATAGCAGGATCGTTAATCTCCGCTTCCGGCCCTACATTGTTCGGAATTTTGGGTAATTGTTTTCTAAGTTCACGCAGTTTTGCTTCCGCTTCTTTTGAAAAACTAGTTGTGCCTTTTTCCAATCCGTCTCTCAAGCCGGTATCTGTGAACAAGCCTTCAACGGCTTCAACAAATGAAGATTGTTGGCCAGGAATTTTCCCCATCCAAAGGTTTTCCTGATAACTGCGGTCGCTCAACTGCTTCAAACAATCGAGTATTACTTCCCAGTTGATAAATTTTGCTGCATTGGCTCTGGATGATTCAGTGGCGACTTTGGCGGCGAGTTCCGTGCTCATCACGGGAAGTGAATCCGTCTTGATGCGGATGACCGCCGCGTCGCTGCCGGGCAAAACGACTGAGCCGTCGCGCACTTGATGATCGTATTGGCGATACACCCAGTTTTTGGAAGCGATGCTCGGAAACGCGAGCAGCTTTTTCAAAACGTCCGTGGGAGCAGTCGTGTCGGCGGTGCCGTCGAGACGGAAGGCTTGCACCTCTTTGATATACGCAGGCTCAACGGCTTCACGATGATAGACGGGTGAGTCGTCAGCAATTTTTCGCGCGGGAATATCCACGACGAGTTTGCCGCCGTGACGCACCTTCATGTGGCCGGTGTCGGTGATGATGCCGATCTCCGCGCACGGCAGATCCCACTTGTCGAAAATGCGTTTCACTTCCTCTTCGCGGCCCTTGTGGACGACGATTAGCATGCGCTCCTGCGATTCCGAAAGCATGATCTCGTAACTGCTCATGTTCGGCGCGCGTTGCGGAACTTTATCCAATTCGATCTCGATGCCTGTGCCGGCGCGCGCGGCCATTTCGCAGGTGGAACAAGTCAAACCTGCCGCGCCCATGTCTTGCATTCCCGCGACTGCGCCGGTGGCGAGCAATTCGAGGCACGCTTCGCACACGAGCTTTTCCATGAACGGATCGCCGACCTGCACCGCGCCGCGCTGTTGCTCGGCGGATTCCTCGGTCAAATCCTGCGACGCAAACGCCGCGCCGGCGAGACCGTCACGCCCCGTGGCCGGGCCGACGTAAAACACGGGATTGCCCACGCCCTTGGCTGCGCCGCGCGTGATTTGTTCGTGCCGCAACACGCCGAGACAAAACGCGTTCACGAGCGGATTGCCCGCGTAAGTTTTGTCGAAATAAACTTCGCCCGCGACGGTCGGGATGCCGAAGCAATTGCCGTAATGCGCGATGCCGCTGACGACGCCGGCGAACAGACGCTTGTTCGTGGCGAGCATTTTATCGTCGGCAGCGTCCCCCTCACCCGGCCTTCGGCCACCCTCTCCCCCATTGGGGGAGAGGGACGGGGTGAGGG
>JANYDP010000182.1 GCA_025363535.1 Verrucomicrobiota bacterium
TGCCTGCCGGTCTGGGAAAATTTGCGCGCAGCAAAGGTGGCCATCTCGAAGACAATCCCGACAAGGGCCGCGTTGCCTCGGTGCGGCAGATCGAACAATTCGTGACGGAGTTTGTGACCGTCGAGCAGGGGATGATGCTGCAAAACCTCGGCCTCATGGCGCAGGCGTTGGGGCTGGGCGGCTTTCCGAATTTTGCCAACCATGAATTCGCGTGGTTTCAGGCGCTGGGCTTCCGCATGGAACAGATGCCCGTGAACCGCTACGTCGGCGCGGGCCGGCTGGCGTCGCTCGCCATGAAGCTGCTCAAGCGCAATCCGAACATTCCCTATCCCGTCGGTCTGGAGCGCAATGGCGAAGTGTTGCTCAAACCTTTCTGTCCGCCCTATTACAACTCAATGGCCGACGCTGTGCGTGCGGTGGTGGAAAAGAAATACGGCGCGGACGGACTGTTCCGCAGCGCGGGTCACGGCAGCGCCTGGCCCAAACATAACGAGATTGTGCAAGCCGTGCCGCGCGTGAGCGAGGCAGCGATTGAGGCGACCATCGCCTACTGCGAATATCTCTGGGCGCGCTATGGCCGCTTCCCCGTTTATCTGCCGCCGTATCGCACCGTGCTTGGGTTTCAGGCGTGTCATCTCGATGTGGAATTCTACGAGAAGTTTTACCGGCCGGAGGCATTGGGGGAGACGCAGCGGAGGGATGTCAAGCGGCGCGAGTAATGGATGATGGCAATGAATCTGTCGGATTAAGCTGAAGTGCCCTTCTTTTTCTCAAACCTCCTCAAAAGAAAAACCGCCAGCCCAGCTGAGGGCAAAAACGAGATGATGCTAAAGAGCCAGATAAATGACGGCAACTCCAAGCCCCGATTAGTCCAAGCCAACGCCAAATACTCGAAGTAATGAGTAAAGTCCATGCCTAGCACAAGCGCATACGCTGCCGTCCACGTAGCAAAATAAATGGCAACCAGAGCAACTGCGTACCTCAAAAATTTCTTCACGGGTTAAGAAGTTTAGGTGGTTTATTCAGGTCATCGCAAACGCCACCAGCGGATCATCCGTCGTCAGCACCGCCATGAGCGTGCAGCCGCCGACGGAATAATTTTCCTCATGATTGGAACCGCCGTCCGCGTGATGAAAATCGCCCGGCCCCAGCCGCCGGCTGCCGATGTGCAGGTCGCCCGTGAGGACGAGAAAATCTTCCGGCCCCGCATTCACATGCGCCGGATAGCGCGCGCCCGCATCGAGCCGCCCCATTAAAATCGCGTAGCCACGGGCTTTTTCGAGGGAGAGCAGCTTGATCCACGCACCGGGGATGGGCAGTTGTTTCCAGCCGGTTGGATCGTTCGCATCGGTGAATTTCAATCCCGCGAGCGCGGCCACGGGAAACGGCGCGGAAGTTTTTTTAGCTGCCGGTTCCAATCCGATTCGTTGCATCACCTTGTCCTTTAATTCGGGCGGCAAGGCGGCGGAAGTAGCGGCCTCGGCGAGCAGGTTGGCCGCGCGTTGCAGGCCACGCGTGAAGGCGAGCAGTTCGGGGTTGTCGTAAAGTTCCGTTTCAAACGCGGTCTGTTCCGGCCCGAACAGGGTGCCGAGTGCATATAGGCTGGCCTGTTCTTTTTGTTGCTCCGAAATCATAAATAAATCTCCAAACCGTCGCGCAGTTTCATCATGCCGCGACGGATGCGGGCCTTGATGGTGCCGAGGGGCTCGTTCAACAGTTCGGCAATCTCCGGATGGGTCAGTCCCTTGAAGAAGGCGAGTTCGATGGCCTGCTGCTGGTCGGGCGGCAGGCTGCTGACGGCGGCGCGCACGGCGGCCAGTTCGGTTTCCGGCCGGGCTGTTTCCGTCGGCGCGGATTGAAACAGT
The DNA here is from genome assembly GCA_025363535.1 of Verrucomicrobiota bacterium. GTDB lineage: Bacteria > Verrucomicrobiota > Verrucomicrobiia > Limisphaerales > CAIQOK01 > CAIQOK01. The sequence goes on from JANYDP010000182.1 coordinate 1,866, forward strand.
GATTCGAGATTTTGATCCCCGTCCAGATCCGCGATCACCCGGGCGCGGCGTTGGCGGGCGCGGAGGCGGTCAATGCAGCGGTTGCGGGTGATGCCGAGCGCCCAGTGAAACGGGAGGCCGATGTTCACATCGAACGTGGGGGCTTTGGTCCAGATTTGCACAAAAACGTCCTGGATTACTTCTTCGGCCTCCTCGGTGTTCCCGAGCATCCGAAAGGCGATTGAAAAAAGCGGGCGGGCGGTCTGGTCGTAGAATTCAGCCAGCGCGTCGCGGTCCTGAGCGGCGATGCGACGCAGCAACTGCGCCTGGGATGCTTCAACGGTTTGCAACATGGTTTTGCGTCGGCAGCCGTCGGCGGCTGATGGCGGATGGACACGGCCCAGCTTGCCTGAAGCATCGCATGGTCGCCAACTCCAAATTGCACGGTCAGTCTGTTCATCAACCTTACTACGCTGGCCAGGGGTGGATGGACGCAAATTTCCTTTCGCTGAAAATTATCCACCTCTGCCCGCGTCCAGGCGGTGCGGTGGAATAATCCTGTTGAGTTCCCCGATCGCTCCGGCTATTTCTCCAACATGCGCCGGACGCTTTTTTATTCACTGCTCGTCATCCTGTTTGCGGGGTTGTTTTCCGCCGTGGCCGCCACGGGCAGCGTCATCAAGGTGCTGCCGCAATTTCTCGATCTGCAGGGCCGGCCGACGCTTTCCCCCAGCCTCTTTGAACGCGATGCCTACCAGGCTTACCTGCGGTCGCGCACGAACGAAGTTTCCGGGATGCGCTTCGCCGTGCAATGGCAGGCCAGCGGTGCGAGCTACGGGCCGGTGAAGCTGCGCATCGAACTGCGCGGTGCGGCCAAGGGTGATCTGCCGAGTCACTCGACGTTGGAATACGAGGTCAAATCGCGCGGCTGGTTCAGTCATTGGACGTTCCTCCCGATCATCGGCGAGGACTACAAACGGTTTGGCCGGGTGACGGCCTGGCGGGCGACGTTGTGGGAGGGTGACACTTTGCTGAGTGAACAGAAATCATTCCTATGGTGACATTTTTCCGCCTGCTTTTTCCAGTCGTCGCGCTGGTGGGGTTGTCGGTCGCGGTACTTCCGGCGAAGGATCTGGCCGACTACAAACTCGGCGACCGTGTCGAGGCGGGCATCACGACGCCGGTTTCGCTCGTCGTCATTGATCCCACGGCTACGGCGGAATTGAAGTCCCGGGAAGGCGAGCGGGTGCCGGTGATCTTCCGCTTTTATCCGCAGGCCGGCGGCGAGGTTGCGGCGGCGTTTCGCAAAAGTTTTGCGGAGACGCGCGGAAATTTTCTGGACGCCGTCGAGCAAGGTTTCGAGGCGCGGAAACTGGATGCCGCCGCGCTGGCCTCCGAACAATTCAGCCGCCTCATCGTTTCATTCCAGAAAAAAAATCCGCTGTTTCCCGTCACCACCGACCTGGCCCGGCTCTGGGCGGGCGGTGAATCGGACCAAGCTTTTGAAGCGCCCTTGCTGGCCGGCCTCGCCGCCGAGATGAAACTGTTCATTCGCGCCACGAACGCCATTCCCGACGGAGCGAAGGTCGGGGCCACCGTGCGCGTGGTTTTCTACGCCGACACCGAAACCCTCACGGCCCAGATGGTGGCGCGGCACGGCACGAACCATTCCAAAACGGATTTCATTTCCTTCCAGCGAGCGCGGACCGATTTGCAGACCGCGTTCCCGCCCGAGCAACATGCCGTGGCGAAATATCTCAGCTCGTTTTTGAAACCCAACTGTACCGTCGAAGCCGAATTGACCCTGGCGATGCGCGCCAAACGCACCGACGGCTTGAGCGTGACGGATAATTTCACCAACGGCCAGGTGGTCGCGAAAAAGGGCCAGGTGATGGATTTGAAAATGTTGGCCGTCCTCGCCGCGCTGAACGAAAAAACGGTGATTCCCATGGCTCTGGTGCCGGCGCCGTCGGGGGGCAAATTGTCGGCTCCGCAGAAAAATTACTGGCCGATCGGGGTCTTGGTTGGCGGGGCTTTGCTTTGCTTTGGGTTCATCCTCCGACGCTTGCTTCGGAAGACTCCGACCTCGCTTTTGCCGGCGCGGATGGATGGCGCGGCGGCTTCGGGACTGAGCGCGGGCGGGCGGGACTGGGAGCAGCGCGCCCTCTCCGCCGAGCGCCAGGCAGAGAAGGCGCAGACGGTGATCCGCCAGGGCTTGATCGCGCATCTCGCGCGCTGGATGTCCGACACGCTGGTGCAAAAACTTCTCACGCAGCGCGCGCACCTGATCGAGACGCACCAGCAGGCTGCCACAGAAGTGGACCGGCTGGGGCAGCGGCTGGAGACGATTCATTCGCGGATGCAGGGTCGGTTGTCGGTTTACGAACAGCGCATCGTGGAATTGGAGAAGGAGCTGGATACCAAGGACGAGATCAACCGCGAGTTGATCCAGGCGGAGATTCAGAAGATCCGCCGGCAGATGGACGCCGAGCGGGTCAAGGGTGAGGGCGGGTTGAATTGAAACTGGTTGCGTTGAGGCTGCACCTCGACAGCGCGCCGCAGAACCCAAGGTTTCCGGCCACAGGCTGGAACTACAACTTCACGCCACGCGGTCTTTGTCCTGCGTGCGCAACGCCTGCTCGTAGCAGTGCATCGCTTCATCGAACCGTTCGATGCGGTTGAGCAGTCCGCCCTTGTGGAGGTACGCGATGGTCATGGAATCATCAATCGCCAGGGCACGGTCATAACATTCCAGCGCTTCCTTGGTCCGGCGTAATTTCTCCAGTGCATCCCCTTTTTTTACGAGCAGTTCCGTGTTGGCGGGATCCAGTGCCAGTGCCTCATCAAAGCACGCCACCGCCTGCTCGTTTTGATCCTGGCTCAACAACGACTGGCCCTTGCCCAGGAGCATCATCACCTGTGCCGCCGATTCAGCCGACCGGCCGGAGCCGGTGGTCGTGGTTGTCCGGGACGGTTGGACGGACATTTCTGGCAAGGCTTCCGCCACCATATTTTTTTCCCCACGCACCGGCGCGGGCGCGGCCGCCGGGTTGCCGTTGGTCAGGTGCCGCGCGCTGTCGTGCGTCTCCAGCTCCGCGATTCTTTTTTCCAGCCGCTCGACGGCGCCGAGCAGCCGAGTGTTGGTCTGTTCGAGCAACAGTTGGTTTTCGCTCACGCCGAGCGCGGGGAGCGCCGGCATGGCTCCGAGTCCGCGATAGGCCGGCAACGCGGCGGCGATTTCGCCGAGCCGGCTCACGGCCCGCCAGTGGAAGTAGGAGGTGAATAGCAGCGCCAGGACCCCGATCACCACGAACGCGCCGGCGATGTACATCATGTCGCGGACGATGCCGAGTTCATGCGCGCGCTGCAGTTCGACGGTCTGTTCGATGGCCTGGAGGCGGTTGGACAGGATGGCGGCGCTCCTGAGCGTGGCGAGTTCCATTTCCTTTTCGGCGCGTTCGATGGACAACTGGGTTTCGTGCAGTTGCTCCTGAAGCTGCAAATACGAGCGGAACGCCTCGTTGGCGGCGGCGTTTTCCACGGCCGGCGTGACGCCCGGCGGCACGGTCAGCACCAGGTTGGTGGAACTGCCGGACACGTCGTTGCAAAGCCAGAGCGAAGACAGGAGGCACCCGGCGGCGAAGATCAAAATGGGGAAAAATCGTTTGTACATATTCGAACGCCGACGAGCTTGGGCAGTCACCCAAAACTTGTCAAGAACACCATCGCAAAAAAGTTGGAATGAATTTTTGAATCCATTTCCGAACCGGCAAACTTTCCAGCGCCAGTCTCGGCTCGCCAAGCCCGCCCGCCGCAGGCAAATTGTCCGCCGCCACCACCGATGAAAATTATCACCGATGAAAACTGCGCCGGCTACGCGCGGCCCGGCCAGCCCGAACGGCCGGCGCGCATCACCCGCACGCTCGAGACGCTGCGCACCCAGACGGCGCTGCACATCACCTGGGCCGCGCCCGGGCCGGTGGACGAGGCGGCGATCTTACGCGCCCACTCGCCCAGGATGCTCGCACACCTCATCATTGGGGTACAGTTTTCGAGCAATTGTCCAGAGATGTTCCCTGGCATGGAATTGGTCAACGATATGAATAGCGCCAGGAAAATGCTGATCGGCAAGATTCCAGATCCATTCGGCACCGTCACCCATGACAAC
>JANYDP010000197.1 GCA_025363535.1 Verrucomicrobiota bacterium
ACAAAACCAGTACTTCCGCGACATGGCGAAAACAAATTCCAACTTCGCGAACATGCCGATGCTGCGGGAACCGCCGCCCTATGCTGACAAAAGATTCGTCAGCCAGACGCGGCAGTTGATTGAAATCCTCGTGGCGACGGAGCACCAACCCGACGCGGAAAAAATCCGCGATCAGGCGTTGGCGATTCTAGACAATGCACAGCTCAAGTCCGCTGTGACGGAAGCAAAAATAAAAATTCGCCCCGGCACCAGCCCGCCGGCCAACCACGGAACCAACAATCAATACGAACTCCGCTCAAAAGACGGCGCAGTGAGAATGCCCCTTCCTCCGGGTGCTGAAATGGTCAGCGATTCTGCGGACTTGAATGTCAAAGACAGGATCATCACCGCCGACAATTTCACCCTGACTGTCCGGCACACAAACGCCGCCGCCTCGACCGCTACACCTGCGGCCAATACTAACTCGGCCCCCCGCACCGCATCCCTTGAAGACCCGCGCCGCGAACTGCTCACGCGCATCAGCGCCGCGCAGGGGATCGTGGCGTTCTCGGAACGCGACACGGCGATGACGGGGATTGCCCGCGATGCCGCGCGCGCCGTTCAAGTTGAGCTGGCGAAAAAAGCCCTCGCGCAGATCACTGCTTTTTCGCAGCACGATGCGGCGGCGTTGCAAGTCGCCCGCGAACTGGCCAGGAGCGGTCAGCGCGCGGAAGCCGTGGCGATTGCCAAGGACATCACCTCTTTCTCCGAACGCGACGCGGCCTTGAAAGAACTCGCGCGTTGAATAGTTCAAAACTCCTCTCCGTCAATCCCACACCAAAAAAACCAATCAACTATGAATCGAAGCATCGGAACCTGGATCGTCCTCACCGCCACGGGAGTTTTAATCTCGGGCTGCGTCGTTCACAAATCCGTCGTATACCAAGACGTGGAACGGGCGCGGATCGAGTTCGAGAGCGACGCGGCGGCGCGGTTGCTCTACGAGACTCTCAGCAAAACCCCCAAGCACCAGAACCATTCGGAAAGCACGACGACCATTGCCATTCCTATCGTTTTTGAAGGCGAGCGGAAAATAATCCCCGGCCGGAACGTCGAGTTCAACCAGGCCGTAGCGGATTGCGATTCCAACAAGGACGGCAAGATCACCGAGCTGGAAGCGCGCATTTTTGCGAACCACCACTGAGAGAATTTTTCCTGTCACCTTTTTCGCTCCACCCGCCACTCATGCGGTGTTATGATGACAACCAACATGAGTGCGGCGGCGGCGGCGCGCGCAGACCGTTTCCTGAAATTTTTATCCTTAAAAAAATGAAAAAAACCTTGATTGCATTTGTGGTTGTCGGCGGGGCCCTCGCTGGCGTGATTGTTTATTTGAACAAGCAAAAATCCCCGCCGCCCGTTCCTGTGCCCGTTGCGGAATTGACGGCGAACCAGCCCAAACCGCCCGCGCCAGAAAAAATTTCCGCGCCGAAACCGGAAACGACACCAGTGGTTTCCGCAAACGCGGACGCCCCGGCAAAAGGTCCTGTCGCAGTTCCCGTGATCAGCGAAGCCAAGCCTGATGATTCCGCCAATCCGCTTCACAAAGCGGTGGACGCCTTGCTGTCCGCGAAAAACGGCGCGGAAAAACACGAACTGTTTCAGCAGTTGCTCAAGTCGGGCCAGCTGGATGCGGCGATGGCGGAATTGCAGCAGCGCATGGCCGACCAGCCGGGCAACGCGCAGCTTCCCACCACGCTCGGCGAGGCGCAGCTCAACAAAGTGCGCGCCATCAAGGAGGCAGGCGGCGACGTGAACGACATGGGCATCCTGGCGATGCAGGCGGATAAAAATTTCAACGCCGCGCTGAAGCTTGACCCGCAAAACTGGGAGGCGAATTTCGTCAAGGCCTCCACGCAGTTTTACTGGCCGCCGGACGAGAAGCGCGACAACGAGGCCGCGCAACGGCTGGCCAGCCTGATTGACCAGCAGGAAACGATGACGCAGAACCCCGCGTTCGTGCAAACGTATGTCGCGCTCGGCAACCAGTTTGAAAAAATGGGCCAGCACGACAAAGCCCTCGCGACGTGGCAGCTCGCCCTGCAAAAATTTCCAAACGATTCGGCGCTCCGGAAAAAAATCAGCGGGCCGTAGAAACATTCTCCGCCAGTTCCTTCGCCGGATTTATCCGTGAAATCGTTGGTGTTTGTCGGTCACCTCCGGGGTTTCTTTTCAGACCTATGCGGAAATAGGAAGGCAACAGCCCTGTCCGTCGGCTCCCAACGATGCCGAACAGGTCACCGCCCACGCGTGATTTTTGCGTGACATTTCTGCGGCAGCTTCATCTGATACTCTCAACAAACGAACAAACACAAAATTCAGCCATGAAAAACCTCGTCATCGCCCTTCTCCTGATCGCGTCCGTCACGCTGGGCGCTTTGTTCTTCAAGGAACACCGGTTGCGTCAAACCCGGACCGCGCAACTCGCCGAAGCCGAAGCCCGCGCGGTCGCGGCGGAGACGCTGGTGAAGGAGAAAACCGACGCCGTCGAGAGCGCCAGGTTCGCGGAAAACAAGGCGAAGATTTTACAGGAGACGCTCACGGCCACCGCCGCGCACGCCGAGGAAAAATCAAAGGAGGTGGCCAGTTTGCAGGCCGCCGCCAAGACCAACACTGCGGCCAATCCGTTGGCAGCGATGTTCAAAGACCCGAAGATGAAGGAGATGATCAAGTCGCAGCAGAAAATGGTCATGGGCCCGATGATCGAGAAATCTTATGCGCCGCTGTTCAAGCAGCTCAGCCTGACGCCCGAACAATCCGCCGGGTTGAAGGATTTGCTGCAAGGCAAAATGCTCGTCGCCGCCGACCTGGGAATGTCCCTGATGGACGGCAGCCTGGACGCGGCGCAGCGCACGGAGCTGGGCAAGCAGATGAAAACGGACACGGACGCCTACGACGCGCAGATCAAACAATTCCTAGGCGACGACAATTACAAGGCGTTAGAGGGTTACGAAAAACTGCAGCCGGACCGGATGGCGGTCGGGCAGTTTGGCGACCAACTGGCCGGCTCGGCCACACCGCTGAGCGCGGACCAGCAGCAGCAACTGATTCAAGCCTTGAATCAAGAGCGGACAAGCTTCAAGTGGACCACGGATTACAGCAACAAAACCCCCGGCGACACGGATTATGCCTCGCTGTTTAGCGAGGAAAAATTGGGCCGGTTCGCAACGGAGAAGGAGCAGTTCGACCAGCAGTTTTTGGAGCGGGCAAAAACCGTTTTGACCCCTGAACAGTACGCCGCCTACGAAAAATATCAGGTCACGCAGCGCGAAATGCAGATTAATGCAATGAAAATGGCGGCGAAAATGTTCAGCCAATAGGCGCCGGTGGCGGACGCAAAAAACGGCCAGGACCTCCTGGCCGTCTGTGTTTGGGGAGCCTTTTACATTTTCTTGGCGCTGCACACCGGGCAATGGGCGCAATCGGTGTGGGCGTCAATGCAGCATTTGTGGCCGCAGGCGGGTTTGGCGGTGCAGCATTTGGTCGTGTGGCAACCGGCGACCAGAAGAGAGGAGGCGCAGACGAGCAGGGCGAGCAGTTTGATTTGTTTCATATTTGTTTGTTGGTCCAGTCGCGCCAGCCAGCTTAAACGTGGCGGGCGTCGCCGGGGAATCTACTTTGCACCGCCGGTTTGTCCACCCCGCCCAACCTCCCGGGTATTGCCCGGGAAAGCCGCACGATTGCTACGGATTTTGAACGGTTGTTGCTGCAAACGGTCAGAGCTGTGTTATTCTTTTCCGACTTGAAAGCCATGATTCAAAACTATTGGGCGGGCGTTCTGACACTCGCAATTTTCGGCACCCTGCCGCTCCGCGCCGAACTGGCGGTGACCAACGTTCCCTTCAAGGAAATCCACATCATGCCCGGCCCGGAGGACGGCCGCGTGGCCTGGAAGACCGCCCAGATGCTCGAGGGTCTGCACTTTTCGCATCATGCGCTCGACGCCGAGTTTGGCAGCGAGTTCATGGATTTTTACCTGGAGAAGCTGGATCGCCAACACCTGCTTTTTTTGCAGAGTGACCTGAACAGCTTCGAGCGCTTCCGCACCAACTTGGATCACCTCACGCTCAACGCCCAGAAAAAGGCGGATGTCACCCCAGCATTTGAAATTTTCGCCTGCTTCATCGCCCGCCAGCAGCAGCGCGTGGCCTATGTCGAAGACCTGTTGCAGCACGAGAAGTTCGAGTTCAAGACCGACGAGCGCGCCGCCATCAACCGCAAAGATCTGCCGTATCCGCAAGATCTCGACGAGGCGCACAAACTCTGGCGGCAAATTCTGCGTCTTGAATACCTCCAGGAAAAACTGGGGATTGAGGAAGCACGGAAAAATCCGCCGGCCGGCACCAACACCGTCAAATCCACCAAGCCCGTCCACGAGCAAATCGTGGAGACGCTCACACACCGCTACCAGCGGAACCTGCGCATGTACGCCGATTTGAACAACCAGGATGTCATGGGCGAATACCTCACCTCCCTGGCCCATGTTTATGATCCGCACTCGGATTATTTCAACAAGGAGGCGCTGGACCAGTTCACCATCAGCATGAACCTCGCGCTCTTCGGCATTGGCGCGGAACTGCGGTTCGACGACGGCTATTGCAAGATCAGCAAGCTCATGCCCGGCGGCCCGGCGGCCAAAGGCAAGCAGCTCAAGCCCGGCGACCGCATCGTGGCCGTGGCCCAAAGCAACCAGCCGCCCGTGGACGTGATTGAAATGAATCTGAACAAGACCGTGCAAATGATTCGCGGGCCGAAGGGCACCGAGGTGCAGTTGACGGTGATTCCTGAAAACGATTCCGCCCCGCGCACCGTCATCAGTTTGATCCGCGACGAAATCCCGCTGCCTGATTCCGCCGCCAAAGGCAAAATCATCGAGCTGCCCGGTCGCGCGGCGGACAGCAAACGGCTCGGCGTGATCAACCTGCCCTCCTTCTACGCGCCGATGGGCGCACCGCCTTCCGCCAGCCGGGAGACAAGCGGCGTTTACACCTCGGTGGACGTGGCCAAGCTGTTGAAAAAGTTCAAAAGCGAAAACGTCGGCGGCGTGATCCTGGATCTCCGCTACAACGGCGGCGGTTCGCTGGACGAGGCGATCAAACTCGCCGGCCTGTTCATCAAGGAAGGCCCGGTGGTGCAGGTGAAAGATTCCAACGGCGGCATCTACGTCCTGCCGGACCGCGACCCCAGCACAATCTATGATGGCCCGCTGATCGTGCTGACCAGCCGGTTCAGCGCCTCGGCTTCGGAGATCGTGGCGGCGGCGTTGCAGGATTACGGCCGCGCCTTGATCGTGGGCGACATCTCCACCCACGGCAAAGGCACCGTGCAAAGCGTGAATTACCTCAAGGATTACATCCATCTAGAAGACCCGGAAAAAAACACCGGCGCGCTCAAGGTCACCGTGCAGAAGTTTTACCGCGCCAGCGGCATCTCCACGCAGTTGAAGGGCGTGCTGCCCGACATCGTGCTGCCAAGCGTGTGGAATTTTTCCAAGGACATCGGCGAAAGCTCGCTGGAACACCCGCTCGAATGCGACACCATCAAAAGCGCGGCCTTCGACAAACTCGATCTGGTGCAGCCGTATCTGGGCGATCTGCTGAAATTTTCCTCCACCCGCGTGGCCACCAACCAGGAGTTCAATTACGTCCGCGACGACATCGAGAGGTTCCGCAAACGCGAGGCGGACAAAACCGTTTCGCTCAACGAAAAACAACGCCTCAAGGAAATGGCCGAAGACAAGGCCCGCGCCGACGCGCAGAAAAAAGAACGCCTCGCCCGGAAAGAGGCGGACGAAAAGGTCTATGAGATTTCTCTCAAGCAGGCGGATCTGCCCGGCCTGCCGGCTCCGGTGCAGAAAACCAACGCACCCGCGCTGGCCGCAGCGGACCCCGACGCTTTGGATTCCGCCCTTGCCGCCACCAACTCGCGCACCCACCTGGCCCGGCGCGTCCCCGGTCACAGCCCTGGCAACTCGCTGACGGCAGACGAAGAACCCGCGCCGGTGGACGTCAATCTGATGGAAGCCGAGCACATTCTGGAAGATTATATTTCGCTGATGCAAAAGCGCGGCCTCCTCACCGCCACCCATTCCGCCCTATGAAACGACTGGTTGCCTTTTCGTGCCTTGTCACACTCGCCGGCCCCGCCCTGGCCGGTGATCCCATGGCCATCGCCCGCGACCGTGCCAAGGAGACCTCACAGGCGGTCAGTGCCGGGCAGTCGGCTCCTTCGCACGCGCAACCCGCCCAGCCGAATGCTGTGTCCACCCCGCCCAGCCCCGCGCTGCTCGCCCTGCAGCAGAATGTCGCCAGCCTCGCCAGCGACCTGGCCGCGTTGCAAAGTGATGCCTCCAAAAAACAGCCGCTGCTCAACGACCTCAACGCCGCCGCCCAGGGAACCAGCCCGTCCAAAACCTCCGTGGACAAGCTCGTCACCGATTTAAGCTCCGCGCTGGCAGGAAAGAAACTTCCCACCGAATCCTGCGCCAAGCTCGCCCAATATCTGCGCGCGTTCTTCAACAGTTCCCATGTCGCCCCCGCCCAGCAGCGGACCATCCTGGAAGACCTGGCCAAGATTTTGTCCGCCGGCGGTGTGGCGGCGGAAGACAGCACCCGGATCGTGGCCGACTTCAAGACCATTGCCGCCGAGGTGAAGTGAGCCGGCTGGCCAACCTCCCCTGTCCCGTTTGCAAGCAGCGCGGCGACTGGTTCGCTGCCAGCTTCGGACCGTTTTGTTCCAAGCGTTGCCGGTTGATTGATCTCGGCCAATGGTTCAGCGAAGCACACGCCCTCACCGAGCCGCTGCGCCCGGAGCATCTGGAAAAGTTCGCCGACCTCCCGCCTGGCCACCACCTGGATCGCCCGGCGGAGGAATGAATCGCCCCGCCGCCTTTGTCCGGTGCCCGCCAAAGTTCGCGTTGAGGATTTTCCAACTCCGTGTAAGGTCTTGCTCGTCGCGCGCGACATCCTGGTAGCTATGATCAACTCAATTAAAACCCTGCTGCTCTCCGCCGGCTTTCTGCTGGCCGGACTGTCGGCCGTCCCGGCGCAAACCATGAAAACAAATCACACGGAACTGGCCACGGTCGGTGGCGGTTGCTTCTGGTGTACGGAAGCGGTCTTTCAAAAACTCCCCGGCGTCCTGTCCATCGCCAGCGGTTACGCCGGCGGGAAGACCGAGAACCCCACCTACCATCAGGTTTGCGCCGGCGACACCGGGCACGCCGAGGTCATCCAGATTGAGTTTGATCCGCAGAAAATCTCCTACCAGAAGCTGCTGCATTATTTTTGGGAGGCCCACGATCCCACCACGCTGAACCGCCAGGGCGCGGACAGCGGCACGCAATACCGCTCCATCATTCTTTACAGCAGCGAGGCGCAGAAATTGTTGGCCGAGAAAGCCAAGCTCGAAGCGCAGGCCAATTTCAAGTCCCCCATCGTCACCGAGATCGTGCCGCTGAAAAAATTCTACAAGGCCGAGGCGTACCACCAGGATTACTACAACGAAAACTCCGCGCAACCGTACTGCCAGGCCGTCATCCGGCCCAAGCTGGAGAAGTTCGAGCAGAAGCTCAAAGCCGAGCAGCCTTGATGGGCGGGGCCGCCGCCGACCCAACGCGCCGCGCCCCGCCGCTTGCGCCCGGGCGAACCGTTTCCTGGGGCGCCTCTGGACACTGCCCCGCGCGGCACTCCCTCTCCCCGCAGCGCAGCGCGGGGAGAGGGCTGGGGAGAGGGGCGGTTGAACCATTCTCGACGGCGCTTTTCACAACGCTCCTCCTCTCCCCGGCCCTCTCCTCCATTTCATGGAGGAGAGGGAGTTCGGGGGCAGTGTCCAGAGGCACCCCGTTTCCTGCGTTGGTTGCGAAAGCCCTTGACGCCTGCCGCCGTTTCTTGTTTAACACTCCTGCCACCCGCGTCAGCGGATCCGGCAAGGAGTAAACAAACAACCAAACCAAATAACCGTGGCCAACTTCGATTCAGGCGTTCTCTGGGACGATCCCTCCGTCCACTACGATGCACTCGTCGCGCCACCCAACCACACCATGAGCCAAAATAAAATCAGCGCCGTCCTCGCCGCCGCCGCCCTCACCAACATCAACACCGCCATCGCCACCATCCGCACCAACCTGCCGTTCCTCCTGCATCTCTCGGACGAGGAACGCAAAGTCATGATCAAGTCTGGCGATTCCTCCGCCGGATTCATTCAACAGAGCCTCTTGTTTGCGGCGCAATCGCCCGAAGCCATGCTCGCCGGTTTCCCCGCCGCCGAGTTTGCCAAAGATGGCGCACTGCTCACCCCGCTCCAGACCGCTTGCAACCTCGTCGCCCAACTCCATTCCGACTGCACCGACACCCTGATGACGTTGAACAGCGATCTCATGGCTCAATCCCTCGATGTCTATGCCGGCGCCCGCGCCAACAACCGTGGCGGCAACTATTCCGCCTACGTGGACACCGCCAAAGCGCACTTCGCCAAAGGCCCGCGCACGCCTAAAACCACGCCGACACCCTGAAACAGGTCTGGTTTTGGCGGTTTTCGCCCGTGAAACCAGCGAAAGAGAGGTTGTGAGCGTCAATTTGACGCTTACAACCCCTCCGGGAGAGGTTACGATCCCTCGGCGAGAGGTTGCGACCTCGAATTTAGAGATCACGACCTCAGAATCAGTGGTTACGACCCCTCAAAGAGCGGTTACGACCACAAAACAAGAGATCCTGACGCTCCGAAAATAGCCCAGCCTTTCAAGGCTGGGTGCGCGGGTGGAGAAATGGAAAGTCCCGCAGGGACGGCAGACCTTCTTTCGTCCCTGCGGGACTTGGAAAAGGGGAGGCGCGAATCCCACGGCTAAAGCCGTGGGCTATTTTCAGGAAGGTGCAAGTTTTACCACATGGTTAGGCGGCGTCATTGTTTCTGAAGGCGTGCTACACGAGTCCACATAAAAAGCCAGAAGCAGGCAAAGCCGCCGAAGAGCAAACCAAAGCCCGTGACAAACACTGGGCCAAGCCAAACTGTCTTGAACGACTCAATCTTGGAGTGCTTCGGCGTCGTGGTGTCGTAGAGAACCGTTACGCGCTCTCCAGCCTCGAAGGAATAGTCCGACGAACCGAAGGAGGAACGCTGCGTATGGACAATGCCTCCCGAATCCGTAAACGTGAAGACTGGATAATACACTGAGCCACCCTCAGAACCTTCGCTGCGCTCCATCGCGATGACCTGACCTGGCGCTTTTGCCGCCTGGCTCACAAACGCCGCTGTGCGGACCAACCAAATCAAACCTGCGATAGCGAAGAGACTGCCGATGACGATGAAGGCAATGCCAACAAGTCGTCCGAGTGATTCTTTCGTGTTGAATCTGGCCATACGCGTGAAGCCGCCTAACGACCCAAGCTCAGCGACCCGGCCCGCGGGACGCTACGATTGCAACCGGGACGCGATGGCCGGGTTCGCTGCAGCGCATGGTTAGCCAGCAATCTTCTCTCTGACATAAATACACAAACTCCGCTCATCAATCTCTGACCTGCAACCTGGGGCTTGCTGACGAATAAGCTCGCCCGCCACCCGCTCAAGAATCTCACGCTTGCGCTCGACTGCCCAAGGATGTCTGAGCGCAAACTTGTCTGGCTCGTCGAACCTGACAATCACGATCACATCCCCGCCGCCATACTCCCAGTAAAGTGGAAGCTCGCGCGTGCCCTCGTGGTAGAAAACGTAACCATGCTGACCGGACGGCTTGCACTCGACGCTCCAATCATCTGTCGGTGTTTTCATGGAGTGCGCGTGATGCTGGCTAACATTGTTATTAAGCCGCAGGGCATGCACGACATCGTGCACGATTGATTTCTCCAACGGCTTCCTCTTGCATGGGTTTATGAAAGCGGACTTGCGAATTTCGATCAAGGATTATCGCCGAAATAAGAATCTCAAGGTGGAGCTGTTCTGTCCGGCTTATCCCAAGCGGCAGTTTCTGGTGCGCATGAATGGCAAGACCTGGCCGGCGTCCGGTCAACCCGTTTCCCTCTCGCGCCTCAGCACCGCGTTGCGCAAAGCGCTCGTCAGATCCCTCGTCGCGGCGGATTAACTCAACCGCATCGGCATGACGACATAGAGGAACGGCCCGTTGATCTTGAGGACGCCGGGGCTGAGTTCATCAATGAGTTCGATGAACACTTCGTCGTCGGTCAAGGCGTTGAGCGGGTCAATCATGTATTTCGGATTGAAGGCGATGGACATTTCCTTGCCCTTGTAATTGATGGCCAGGCTTTCGCGGGCTTCGCCGACTTCGGGGGAGTTGGCGGTGATGGCGAGATTGTTTTTGCCGAAGGTGAGCTTGACGGAGTTGGATTTCTCGCTGGTCATGATCTCGGCGCGGCGCAGGGCGTGGACGAATTCCTCGCGGGAGAGGCTGATGCGTTCCTTGACTTCGTTGGGGATGACCTGGCGGTAGTTGGGGTAGTTGCCCTCGATGAGCTTGGTGATGATCAGGATGGAGGAACCCTTGTCGTCCTTCAAGGTGAAGGAGGCCTGGTTCTCGGTGTAACGGATTTCCACCTCGCCTTTGTCGAGCAGGAGGCGGTTGAGTTCGTTGACGGCTTTGGCGGGGACGATGAATTCGCCCTGGCTGTTGTCGGCGATGTCCACTTCCTCGTCCACGAGCGCGAGGCGGCGGCCGTCGGTGGCGACCATGGTGAGCTTGTGGTCTTTGAGGCTGAGGAAAATGCCGTTGAGGACGTAGCGGGATTCGTCGGTGGAGATGGCGAAGGAGGTTTTCTTCATCATCCCTTTGATCTTGTCCTGCGGGAGCGTGACTTTCTTGTCATCCTTGAACTTGGGCAGGGGCGGGAATTCATCGGCGGCGAGGCCGTGGATTTTGTAGAAGGACGCGCCGGAACGGACGGAGCAGATGTTCTTGTCGTCCACTTCCAGATCAATCTCGCCAACGGAAAGTTCGCGGACGATGCCGAAGAGTTTTTTCACGGGCACCGTGGCGGCCCCTGGCTTGGTCACAGTGGCGGCGACGTTGCTGGAGATGGTGACATCCAGATCGGTGGCGGTGAACTCCAGGCGGTCGCCTTCCGCGCGCAGGAGGACGTTGGAGAGAATGGGCAGCGTGGTCCGGGAGCTGACAAC
>JANYDP010000218.1 GCA_025363535.1 Verrucomicrobiota bacterium
GGCGCACTGTTCATCCTGGACGAGATTTATACCGGCTTTGGGCGCACGGGAAAATGGTTCGCCTGCGAACACAGCGGCGTGGTGCCGGACGTGATCTGCCTTGGCAAAGCGCTGACCGGCGGCTTTCCGCTTTCGGCGTGCGTGGGCCGCGCGGAGGTGATGGATGCTGCCTGGCCGGCGTCGCAAGGCGAGGCGATTCACACGAGCACGTTTCTCGGTCATCCCGTCGGCTGCGCGATGGCGTTGGCGCAGATCGCAGAGATCCGCCGGCTCAAGCTGGTCGAGCGGAGCGCAAAACTGGGCGCCGGCCTTTTGGAACTTCTATCAACCATCAACCATCAACCATCAACTTATCGCGGCCTCGGCCTGATGGCCGGCTTGGAACTGCGGCGTGCAGACGGTTCGCCGGCGACGAAAGAATCGTTGCGCGCGATCAAGGCGATGCTGCATCGCGGTTTCATTATGCTGCCGGAGGGCGAGCATGGAAACATCCTCAGCTTCACGCCGCCGCTGACGATCACCGCAGCGCAACTCACAAAAACTATCAACGCCCTCAAACAGGTTTTGGCCACAGATTAACACAGATGAAACACAGATTTGAAAACCAGTCGGAGGCGCTTGGGGGAAATCCATTCGCCACTTTCGTCACCTTCGTGCAACGCTCCCGGAATGTTTTGCCATCTGTGTTTCATCTGTGTCCATCTGTGGCTCCCCTCAAATGACTCTTACCGAAATGCGCGCCGTGCTCGCGAAGCGCAACCTCCAGCTCACCAAATCGCTCGGACAGAATTTTTTGCACGACGGCAACCAGCTTCGCCGCATCGCGGACGCGGCGGGGTTGACGAAGACCGACAAGGTTTTGGAAATTGGCCCGGGGCTGGGGCCGTTGACGGAACTCCTGCTGGCGCGGGCGGGCGAGGTCTTCGCGATTGAGAAGGACGGACGGCTGGTCGAGTTTTTGCAGGAACATTTCGGGCTAAAGTCCGGCTCGCCGGAGGGAAGTGCGGAGCCAGCGGAAGGTGAAGTTCTGGTTGAGGAAGATGAACGCGCTGCGTTCGGCCTGCTCCACGATGATGCGCTGGTGTTCATCAAGCGGGAGCAGCGTGACTGGACGGATTGGAAGCTCGTCGCAAATCTGCCGTATTCCGTGGCGTCGCCGATTTTAGTGGAGCTGGCGCAATCGCACGGCTGTCCGCAACGGCTGGTGGCCACGCTGCAATTGGAAGTGGCGAAGCGGCTGATGGCGACGGTCAAGGATGACGACTACGGCGTGCTGACGCTGCTGGTGCAACTGCGTTACGAGGCGCGCGACTGGTTCAAGATTCCGTGCGAATGTTTTTTTCCCGTGCCGGAGGTGGACTCGGCGTGCGTGGTGCTGGAGCGGCGGGCCGTGCCGCTGCTGCCGGAAGCGCAGCACGCCACGTTTGAAAAGATCGTGAAGCGCGCATTCTCCCAGCGCCGGAAGATGATGTTGAAATTGTTGAAGCAGGACTGGCCGGTGGAAAAGCTCACGGCCGCATTCGCCGAATTAAACATCTCGCCGATGGAACGCGGGGAGAAGTTGAGCCTGGAGCAGTTTGTGGCGCTGACGAAAAAACTTTTCAATAGCGGTTGAAATGAAAACAGTTGGTTTGCTGGTGCCGAGATAATGATTTTGTGAAATGTTCTTGCTGCCCGCTGTTCTTGGAAATACGATGATGACTATGTTACCCATTCCAAAAATGGAAACACAGCGGGGAAAGCTGTATGAGGCGGATTGTTTATCCATACTGCCTCACATTCCTGCCGGAACCGTGGATTTGGTCTTTGCAGATCCGCCGTTTAATCTTGGCAAGGATTACAACTCAAAGTTCAACGATGCCGTTCCAGAACAAAATTATCTTTTGTGGTGTGAAAAGTGGTTGGACGAACTTGTGCGAGTTTTGCGACCGGGTGGCGCTCTATTTCTTTTCAATTTGCCTAAGTGGAACCTGCCCCTTGGAGCTTTTCTTGGCAAGAAGCTAACTTTTAGACATTGGATTTCTGTTGATATTAAATACTCACTTCCGATCCCCAAACGGCTTTATCCCTCGCACTACTCGCTTCTTTATTTTATCAAAGGCGACAAGCCGGCAATTTTTCACCCTGACAGACTTCCAATAAAAACCTGCACGCATTGCGGCAAGGAAGCGAATGATTACGGCGGCTACAAAGACAAGATGAATCCTGCTGGCGTCAATCTGACGGATGTTTGGTATGATATACCGCCAGTGCGCCACGCAAAATACAAGAAGCGAAAGGCAAACGAGCTTTCATTAAAACTTTTGGATCGTGTTGTTTCGATGGCAAGCGATCCAGGCTCATTGGTTCTCGATCCGTTTGGCGGGTCAGGGACGACTTTTGTGGCGTCAGAGCTTTTAGGTCGGAACTGGGTTGGAATTGAATTGGAATCTTCTGCTATCGTTGAGCGTTTTGAGAATATCAACGAAGACGCTGATTATCTTGCGAAGCTGGCCACCAGCAAAAATCGCCTTTTCACACCAGACAGCTTAAAATTGCGAAAGAAATTTGGACATGACACCAGCAAATATCGGCTAAACGGTCACTTAGAAAAGCCTGATCTCAAACTCCAACCTGTTTTGATTTAGTCTTACCTTCGGCGCTTCGACCATCTTTTCCTTGGCCGATATATGGAACTGAAGGGTCATCAGTAAGTTCGTCATGCTCAACCACAGTTACCGCCAACAATCCATTCTTTACGAATTCACCGGCTCGTTTCCAGAAATGAAGATACGGAGACAACTCCATCCAATTACCAATGCGATCTGTCAAATGAGGGTAAAGGGCTCGGCTTGGCACAATCAGAACACCAATCTCAATTTGTGAAGTCATCAATGCAAGACACAGCTTGTTCATGCTCCTGTGGGAGGATGAAATATTTCCCGTCTCCCATTCAATCACCGCTCGCCATCTATCAGCAATTTTGAAAGAACAATCAAAGTCGCCAACCAAATTATGAAGTGGTTCGGTGTGGCCTTTCTTGCTCGGATATTCCAGAAATAATTCTTCGACTTCTTTCGAGGCTCTGTAGTTTTCCATGAGCGCTGAAATGTCGAGAGGATCTTCCAACTTCCATCGACGCTTGAGCATTTCATCTAAAAACTGCTCCTTGATGGGGCTTACACCATTACGGTTCCATTGACTTGTGGGCTTCCCTAGTTTGTTTAGCTTCCGTGATTTTTTCCTAATCGTAAATTGCTTGCTACCGGGTGGATGAACCATTGCCCGAATTGCGTCTGTATAAGCCAAATGGATTTTCTCCCACTCCGCAGAATCAATAATCTTGCCGCGATCTAAAACCACCAAGGTCCTAATAACTTTCATGGCTCGTCCTTTGGAAGCCCTTTGGTGAGTGCGGCAACATCGCAACCCAGTGCGCTCGCGATCTGGCAGAGTTTGTCGAATGACAGATTTCTCTCCCCGCGCTCAACCCCGCCGATATAACTGCGGTCAATGTCACTCTCGTAAGCCAAATTCTCTTGGGTGAGATTCTTGACCTTTCGCATTTCGCGTATCCGTTCCCCAAGAACTTTGAGCGGTGTTGGCTTGGATGGCATACGGACAGAGAGTGCCCATTTTGAGGACTATTCGTCCACGGACTATGTTGCCCATTTATTCTTGCGCTCTCCGCGCCTCCGTGCCTATTCCTTTTCCGTCTCCGCTTCCGCCACCGCCTCGCGAATCACGTTCTTGAATTTGTCCACGCCTTGATCAAACGCCGCCGAGATGGGCAGGATCGTGAGCTTGCGGATTTTCTTTTTGAACTGCTTCAAGTTTTCTTCGGCCACGGCCTCGTCCATTTTGTTGGCCACGATGAGGCGGGGTTTGTCCAACAAGGTCGGATCGTAAAGCTCCAGTTCCTTCATCAGCTTCTTGTAATCATCCCACGGCGCGCGGTTGTCCGTGCCCGCCATGTCCACCAGCACCGCGAGGACTTTGCAGCGCTTGATGTGGCGCAGGAACGCGTGGCCGAGGCCGACGTCTTGATGCGCGCCTTCGATCAATCCCGGCACGTCGCAGACGGTGAGACGATGAAAGTCAGGGTATTCGAGAATGCCGATCTGCGGGTGCAACGTGGTGAAAGGGTAGGGCGCAATCTTTGGACGCGCATGGGAAATGGCCGTGAGCAAAGTGGATTTGCCGGCGTTGGGATAGCCGACCAAACCGACTTCCGCGACGATGCGCAGCTCGAAAAAGTATTCGCCTTCGTTGGTGCCGTCCTCGCCCGGCTGCGCAAAGCGCGGCGTCTGGCGGGCGGCGGTGGCGAAGTTGCGGTTGCCCAATCCGCCGCGTCCGCCTTTGCAGAGAATGAATTGCTGGCCATTCTCGGTGAGGTCGGCAACCAGTTCGCCTTTGACCGGATCCACTTTCATGTTGTCTTCGTCGCTTTCCTTGGAGAGATCCACCTCCATCGCAGCCACGCCGCTGGCATGGCGGATGATCGGACGCTGCCGGCTGCTGGCGCGCAACACCGGCCGGTCTTCGTCCGCTTCGGAGTCTTCCTCGCCTTCCAGCTTGGGCTCCACGGGGAGTTTCCAGACCAGCGTGCCGCAGGGGACTTTGATGATGAGATCTTTGCCGGCGAGCCCGTCGCAACCTTTGCCGCCGCCGCCTTTGCCATCTTGGGCGAGCAGTTTCGATTGAAAGAACTGCGCGATGAGATTGTTGAGGTCGTGGTCGGCCTCGAGAATCACATTGCCACCGCGCCCGCCGTTGCCGCCGCTGGGGCCGCCCTTGGGGATGTAGGCTTCGCGATGAAACGCAATGGCACCTTTGCCGCCGTGGCCGGCCCGGGCGTAAATTTTAATTTGATCTACGAACATGATCTGGTTGGAGTTGGTTTTTGCCTGATGCCGAATCTATGGGAATGCCGGGGCAAGCTAAAGCTTGAACTCCAACAAAAAAGGCGAGGCCGTTAGACCTCGCCCTGAAAAAGTGGCGGTAAAACTAGTTCGCGGCGGCGGTTTCCGCGACGATGTTCACGCGGCGGCTGGCCTTGTCGAACATGACCTTGCCGTCCGTGAGGGCGAACAGGGTCCAGTCGCGGCCGGTGCCGACGTTTTTTCCCGCGATGAATTTGCTGCCGCGCTGGCGGACGAGAATGCTGCCGGCACTGACGAGACCGCCGCCAAATTCTTTCACGCCGAGCCGTTTGCTGACGCTGTCGCGCCCGTTGCGGACGCTGCCTTGACCTTTCTTATGTGCCATAAAATGTTAAGCTTTGATTTCTTTGATTTTGACAATGGTCAGCTCCTGGCGGTGACCGATGGTCTTGTGATAGCCCTTGCGGCGCTTCATCTTGAAGGTGAGTTTTTTCTCGCCCCGGATGTGCTCCACCACATCGGCCACGACGCTGGCCGTCGTCACGGTGGGTGCGCCCACGGTGATTTTGCCATCGTTATTAACGAGCAAAATGCGGTCGAACGTGACGGGCTTGCCAGCTTCGATGTCCAGGCGCTCGATTTCCAGCGTATCGCCCGCCACCACGCGATACTGTTTGCTTCCAGTTTCTAATACTGCGTACATAAATTTGTTTCCCGTTAAGGGTCGTGGATGAAAACAGAATATTGAAAAGGTGTCAACGCCTCTTTTTGGCATTATTCGGACGGGCAAACCCCGCAATCCGAAGCGCCGGACTTGGTGCTGCGTCTCAAAGATTTTTCCAGCGGAAAATCCTGCGGGCAAACTGGCCGCCAGCACAATGTTAATTTTCGCGACACTCCAAAAAAATTGACTTTTGAGCGCCAAAACCGTTTACTACTCCGGCATTTGTAACCGCACTTGCCGAAATATAATTCTAAAAATAAAAATGAACCTCCTCAGCCGTTCCCTGTTGTCCGTCCTCACCGGCACTGCATTACTTTTCCAGGCACGCGCCGGGGAAGTGCAAACCTTCATTGTGGCGAAGGGTGAACAACTTCACCAAACCAATGCCGCCGCCGCCATTTTATCCACCAACGAAGCCGCCCACCGGTTTGTGGCCAACGTTGGAGTAAGCGAAACCAACACCATTTCCAGCGTGACCCTGCTGCCCCCGAACGCAGTCACCCGGGTGTTGACCAATGCCGACAACGTCTTCGAACTGGAAGCGGCGTTCACCAACAAGTCCCAGTTGGATGCCGCCTTCGCCAAGGGCAAGTACACCCTGACGATCTCATCGGCGGCCGATGGCACCAACAAACCTGTGCTGACTTTGCCCGCCGACATTTATCCGGGCACGCCGCATCTGCTCAACTGGGCCGACCTCCAGGAAATTGAAGCCGATCAACCGCTGACGATTCAATGGGAGGGTTTCACCAACGGCACGGCGAATGACATGGTCACGCTGGACATTGATGAAGCCGACGGCTCGCCCCGGGCCAGCACCCCCGCCCTGCTCGAAACCGACGTGCTCACCGGCACCAATGTCTTCAGCTCCCTGCCCCTGGACACGCTGGACTGGAACACCAACTACGAAGGTCGGCTGCTGTTCGTGAAACGCACCGGTGCCAACACCAATGGTTATCCCGGTGCCCGGGGACTTTCCGGCTACTACCGCCAGACCAAGTTCACCCTCACCACCCTGCCCGAACCCCCGAGTCACGGCCGCATTCAATTCAGCACCCGCAATTTTTTCGCCCCGGAAAGCTCCGGCACCGCCACGCTCGTCGTCACCCGCAGCGGCACGGAGGGAACCGTCTCCGTGGACTTGATGACCGCCGACGGCACCGCGCATGACGGTCTCGATTATGTCGGCCTGGGCACCACGCTCACTTTTCACGACAATGAAAGCGTCAAAACCATTCCGCTTACCCTCGTTAAAAACTCCCTGCTGGATGGCAGCCTGACGGTGAACCTCGCGCTGACCCATGCCACCGACGGGGCCGTGCTCGGCAGCCGCAGCAATGCCGTGCTGACCATTCTGGACAACGAAGTGGCACTAGCGGGAAAACTCCAATTCGCCGTACGCAGTAATTCCGTGCCCGAATCCGTCAAGCTCGCCATCGTGACCGTCAAACGCTTCGGCGGCAAGCTCGGCGCGGTCAGCGTTGATTTCACCACCGAGGATGGCACCGCCCTCGCCGGTCAGGATTACGTCGCCACCAACGGCACACTGGCTTTCGCCGCTGGTCAGACCAGCCGGATCATTCCCATCCAGATCATCAATGATTCCCTGGCTGAAACCAACGAGTCCTTCTACCTCCATCTCACGGCCACCGCCGGCGGTGCCGCGCTGGGCACCAACATCACCACCATCGTCACGATTCGGAACGACGACACGGCGGGACTGATCGCCTTCAAATCCGCCACACTCGCCACGAATGAAAACTCCACGAACTTCGTCGTCACCGTGATTCGCACCGGCGGCAAAGCCAGCGGCGTCACCGTGGATTTTGCGACGCAGGATGGCACCGCGCTTGCCAATATGGATTACATTCCGACCAACGGCACGCTGACCTTTGGCTCAAACGAACTGACCAAAACATTCCTTGTCGGCATCACCAACGACACGCTGGCTGAATTGAACGAAACCTTCAGCCTACACCTAAGCCATCCGACAGGCGGTGCCAGTCTCGGAGCTATTTCCAACGCCACACTCACGATCATTGATGACGAGTCCAGCGTCAGCCTGGCGAGCCTCAGCTACGAAATCAGCGAAGCCAGCACCAACCTCGCCCTGACGGTCACACGTTCCGGCGCGTTGTTGACGCCAGTCTCGGTGGATTTCGCCACCGTCAACGGCACGGCCAGTTCCCCCAATGATTATCGCGGCACCAACGGCACGTTGCATTTTCCCGCCAACACCGTCAGCCAGACGGTCAGGATTCCCATCGTCAACAACACCGTGGTGGATGGCAGCCGCACCTTTTACTTCCACTTGTCCAATCCCCTGGGTGGCGTGCAATTCGGCCCCATCTCCAGCACCCTCGTCACCATCACCAATGACGATACGGCGGGAACGATCCAGTTCGGTTCGGCGACGTTTGCCTCCACCGAAGCTTCGGGCAATGCCGTGATCCAAGTCACCCGCACCGGCGGACGGGCGGGCGGCGTGACGGTCCACTTTGCCACCGGCGGCGGCTCTGCCACGGCGGGTGTTCGCTACACGACGGTATCCACCAACCTGACCTTCAACGCGGGCGAAACCAACAAGACCCTACTGATCCCGATGATTTTGGACGGCGTGACGGAAACCAACCAGACCGTCAACCTCACTCTGAGCAGCGCGGGGGGCGGCGCCACGCTCGGCTCGCCAAAGGACGCCGTGCTGACCGTCTCCGATGCACAAGACCCGAACGCGATTCCCGAAGCAGGCTCGCCGTTCTTCAGCGCCTCAGTCAACGGATCAACCGTCTCTGGCCTGGGCTTGATCGTGCATAATTTCAGCGATTTGAGCGGTCTCGGGGCCAATTCACTGCTCAATGTCACTGGCTCGCATCTCTCCCTGCCGGTCACCAGCATCAGCCTTTTAAATGTTGTCGCCAATGGCACGGGTACGGTCGCCATACCAAATTCCTCTGCGAACGGTATCATTACTTATACCTTTACCAGCGGCTTTGTACCAACCATCACCACCAGCGCTGACACCGGCGGCGGCGGCACGGTTAAAATTGATGTGCTCAATAAAAGCACCCACATCATCACCGGCCGGTTTGACGTCATCACCGTCAACTCTGTGGGTGGCGCAACCTATCATGTGGTCGGCAGCTTCCGCATCCACTACTGATTAAATTTCCACTCTTCGCAACGCCCCGGGCAGACTGCCCGGGGCGTTTTATTTTCACGCCGGCAAACCCGCACAACTCAGAATTGCCGTTCCGAGTTGGTTCGTGTAAAATCCTCGTCATGCCGAGCCGGGAAAAGCTTTCTGAATTTGTCGCGTGGTGCCAGAACCACATCACTGGTGATGAAAAGGGTGAAGCCCAACTGTTTCTTGACCGCCTCTTCCAAGCCTTCGGTCAAGCCGGTCTAAAGGAAGCTGGTGCGACGCTGGAATTTCGCATAGCCAAAGCTGCCGAGGCTGGCGGAGGCACCTCATTTGCCGATCTGGTCTGGAAGCCCGTCGTTCTCGTCGAAATGAAGAAGCGCGGCGAGAATCTTCAGAAACATTACCGCCAGGCCTTCGACTACTGGACGCGCCTCGTGCCCAATCGCCCGCGCTACGTTGTGCTCTGCAACTTCGACGAGTTTCGCGTCTATGATTTCGACACCGACCTCGACACGCCCAAGGACACGCTTGCCCTGACAGATTTGCCGGAACGCTGGGGACCGCTGGCGTTTCTCGCTCCCGGAAATCCGAAGCCACACTTTGAAAACGACCGTGAAAAAGTCACGCGCGCGGCCGCCGATTGTCTGGCGGAATGTTTCCGTAAGCTGGTAAAACGCGGCGTGCCGCAGCCCGAAGCGCAGCGCTTCATTCTGCAAATGCTCGTCGCGCTCTTTGCCGAGGATATTGATTTGCTGCCGAAGTATTTCGTCACCCAAATCCTCGATGAATGCACGACGCCGGCGGACAGTTACGATTTGATCGGCGGGTTGTTTGAAGCCATGAACACCAATCCGCCCAAGGCTGGCGGGCGTTTCAAGGGCGTGCGTTACTTCAACGGTGGCTTGTTTCGCGATCCGGCGCGGCTGGAGATTCAAGACCTTGAACTCGTGCTGCTCCGCAAATGCGCCAAGTTCGATTGGTCCAAGGTCCAGCCGGAAATCTTCGGCACACTCTTCCAACATTCGATGGACGACGACGAGCGCCACGCCTTCGGCGCGCACTTCACCAGCCCATCCGACATCATGAAGATCGTCAAGCCGACGATCACCGATCCGTGGCACGAGCAGATTGAAAGCGCCAAAACCTTCAAGCGCCTGCGCGAACTCCGCGACCGGATGCACACCTTCCGCGTGCTCGATCCCGCCTGCGGCTCGGGCAACTTCCTTTACATCGCCTATCGCGAGCTGAAACGGCT
Organism: Verrucomicrobiota bacterium; assembly: GCA_025363535.1. Classification (GTDB taxonomy): domain Bacteria; phylum Verrucomicrobiota; class Verrucomicrobiia; order Limisphaerales; family CAIQOK01; genus CAIQOK01. Next base: position 9,984 of record JANYDP010000218.1, read on the forward strand.
GGAGGCGCGCATCTACGAGCGCATTGACACGGAATTTCCCAAACACGCCACGCCCGACCAGATTCGTTTCAGCTACCTGAGCGCGCAAAACTTTTACGGGCTGGACATCCTGCCCTTTGCCGTCGAGATCGCCAAGGTGACGATGATGATTGGCCGCAAGCTGGCGATTGACGAACTGCACATCACCGAACAACCGCTGCCGCTCGACAATCTCGACCACAACTTCATCGCTGCCGACGCGCTGCTTACGCCCGAAGGTCTGCCCGCGCAATGGCCCAAAGCCGATGTCATCATCGGCAATCCGCCGTTTCTCGGCGCGAAACTCCTGAAGCCCGAACGCGGGCCGGACTACGTGAACACATTGCGCCGAGCTTACGCTGAAGTTCCGGGCATGGCCGACTACTGTGTTTATTGGTTTCGCAAAGCCCACGACCACTTGTCCGCTTGCACTGCCAGCGATCCCGTAGCGGGCCGAGCGGGACTCGTCGGCACGCAGAACATCCGCAACAATCAATCCCGCGTCGGTGGACTCGACCGCGTTGTGAAAGACGGAACAATTATGGAAGCGGTGGACAATCAACCGTGGTCAGGCGAAGCCAACGTCCACGTCTCCATTGCAAACTGGGCAAAAACGCAAGACGCCTCACTGATTCCCAAGACGCGTAAGCTCTGGTTCAAAGTCGAGCCATCGGCTGCGGCGAAGAAACTTCGCAAACGCGGCAGCGGCCCGGCGACAAAAGAATACGAACTGGATTTCCGCGAATGCGATTACATCTCTGCTTCACTTTCTGACCAGACCGACGTGAGCGGTGCAGCTAGGCTTACTTGCAACTTTGAGCCTCAGGTCTGCTTTTCCGGTCAAGTCGCGGGACATGAAGGCTTCATTCTTTCTCCCAAAGTCGCAGGAGCGATGATTAAGACAGACCCGCGAAATCGAGATGTCATCCATCCATTCCTCATCGGGCGCGATATGCTCACAGGCGATGGCTCGCCAAGCGAATGGGTGATTGATTTCCAGACGCGCACAATGCTGGAGGCCAGCGCATATCCGCAGCCGTTCGAGCGCATCAAATCTCTCGTGCTTCCGACGCGTGAACACAAAGCGGAGCAAGGTAAAACCGCCGATGGAGAGCAACGCTCACATCACAAAGGATTTCTCAAGTATTGGTGGAGGCATTCATTTGACCGTCCGGAAATGATCAACCTTCTCGCCACAATACCGCGTAGTATCGTTTGTTCTGATACTACGAAGCGTCCGGTGTTCGAGTTTATCTCTCGTGAGATTCGGCCCGATCACAAGCTCCGTGTTTTTGCGTTCGCCGATGATTACAGCTTTGGAATCATGCAATCGCATGCGCATTGGCTGTGGTTCATTACCAAATGTTCAAAACTAACCGAACGATTCAACTACACGTCCAGCACCGTCTTCGACACGTTCCCGTGGCCGCAGTTTGAAATGGGGAGCGCGACCGTCCCGGTTGCCGAATCCGGCGTCGCGCCGGATTCTCGTGCCACTGACATTTCTTCGATCAAAAAGTCAGACGAACGAGGTTTTCGGCGCGACGCCGAAAACAGCAGGCGGGACGCCCGCGCTCCCCAAAACGTCATCGCGAAGATTGACGCCGTGGCCGCCGCCGCGCGGGAAGTGCGCCGCGTGCGCGCCGAAGCGTTGCGGAATTTGAAAGGCGGCCTGCGCGCCCTCTATCGCACGCTCGAATTGCCCGGCGCGAATCCGTTGAAGGACGCCCACGCCGCGTTGGACGCCGCCGTCCTCGCCGCCTACGGCTTCAGCGCCAAGAAGGATTTGCTCGCCCAACTCCTCGCCCTCAACCAGGAAGTTGCCGCCAAGATAGAAAAAGGTGAGGCGGTGGTTTCGCCCGGCGTGCCGAAAAATTATCCCGACGCCGCAAAACTCGTGACGGAAGATTGTATTCAACCACAGACCACAACCTACCCGTCTTACGAGCCGCCGAATCCGACGCCATTGCAGAAACCAATCCCCGAAAAAGCCGAGGCGGATGCGGCGCATTACTATTCCGTGAAGGAAGACAGCCCACCCTATCGCACCAAAAAATAAAGTTATGCCCCAAACACCCCACCGCGAAAAACATTTCACCGCCGGCGAAGCGGTGCGCGATGTCGTCATCGGCATGTCGGATGGTCTGACCGTGCCGTTTGCGCTGGCCGCCGGATTGACGGGCGCGATTGCGTCGTCGCACATCATCCTCACGGCGGGCTTTGCGGAAATCGCCGCCGGCTCAATCGCGATGGGCCTGGGCGGCTATCTCGCGGCGCGCAGCGAGGCGGAGCATTACGCCAGCGAGCGGTTGCGCGAGGAGCAGGAAATCGTGACTGTGCCGGACGTGGAGGCGGCGGAGGTCCGGGACATTTTCAAGACCTACGGCCTGACGGATGAGGAAAGTGCCCCGGTGGTGGAAGCCTTGCGCAAACGCCCGCAGGACTGGGTGGATTTCATGATGCGGTTTGAACTGGGCTTGGAAAAACCGGAGCCGGGCCGCGCGTTGAAAAGCGCGCTGACCATCGCCGGAGCGTATGTCGTGGGCGGCATCATTCCGTTGAGCGCGTATCTGGTTTTCACGGATGCGCACCGGGCGTTGTGGGTGTCGGTGGGCGTGACGCTGGTGGCGCTGGGAATTTTCGGCGGCATCAAGGGGCGGTTCACCGGCACGCCGGTGATTCGCAGCGGACTGCAAACGATCTTGATTGGCGGGCTGGCGGCGGCGGCGGCATTCATCATCGCCCGGATGATCTCGTAGCAACCCCGGTCGCTTTCGGCAAAAGGCTAACGGCCAGATCAAGAACTTCTTTTCCGCAAATGGATACCGCCACCATGAACAGGGTGCCGGGGTGCCATCGCCGTGCGCGGCTGAGGGGTTTTGGCGGATGGCATTGAACCCACCCGCTGATTCTGTCAGACTCAAAATGTAAAACCGCTGGCGGACGGCACGCTCTCAATTATTCTAAGTGCGCCATTCGGGCTGGCCGGTGTCCAAATAACTTCCGGCGGGGTGGGCACTTCAAGGCGGTTTACCCATTCAGCTTCGAGCAATGACCTCGAAATTATGTCTGCCACCAAAACGCCATCACTCCAATGGCTCTGCACCGGCCGGGAAATAAAAACGGAGGGTGTAATTTGAAAAGCCTGCCCGGTCGTGATTCCGCCCGGCGCGCCACTTTCCATTTACGATTCGCGATTCCGGATTTACCATCGCCGCGCCATGCTCACACTCGAATGCCTTTCCGAACTGCTGGAAAAAAACCGCGCCGCCGCCGCCGCGAGCGTGCGGGAGTTTTCCATCGGCGGACGTCCGTTCGCCTTCAACTCCGAACCCGCCATCATGGGCGTGGTCAACCTGTCCCCGGACTCCTGGTATCGCGAGAGCGTCTGCCTCACGGCCGCGAGCGCGGTGCGGCGCGGAAAAATTCTCGCCGCCCAGGGCGCGGACATCGTGGATGTGGGGGCGGAGTCCACGCTGGCCCAGGCCGCCCGCGCAGATGATGCCACGCAGCAGTCCAAGCTGGTTCCTGTCGTCCACGAGCTGCGTGCCGCCGGGGTTTTGGTGTCGGTCGAAACCTACCAACCGGCCGTCACCCGCGCCTGTCTCGAAGCCGGCGCGAATGTGTTGAACCTCACCGGCACGGAGCGCAGCGAGGAACTGTTCCGCCTGGTCGCGGCGCACGACGCGGCCGTGATCCTCTGTTATGTGCCGGGGAAAAATGTTCGCGAAGTCGGCGATTTTGATCTGACGACGGATCCGGTTGAAATGATGCGCGAGTATTTTTCCCGACAGTTGGAAATCGCACAGCGGTGTGGAGTGGAAAAAATCCTGCTCGATCCCGGCCTCGGTTTTTACTACCGCAATTTGCAGGACAGCGCCATGCGGGTGCGGCATCAGATGCAAGTTTTTTTGAACACGTTCCGGCTGCGCACGCTGGGCTTTCCCATCTGTCACGCACTGCCACACGCGTTCGAGCAATTCGGGGCGGAGGTGCGCTGCGCCGAGCCTTTCTTCGCGGTGCTGGCCGCGCTGGGCGGGACAAATTTATTCCGCACGCACGAGGTTCCGCGCATCAAGGCCGTGCTGGACACGCTGCAGGTATTTTGAATCAAACCTTCGCAGAGGTTCCGCGCCGGCACAGAAAAACCCCTTCCTCGCCCGAAGCCATGACCCATTCGTCGCACACTTCAAGGCCGTGGTTGGCCAGGGTTGTTTTCACAAGCTGCGGCGTGTAACGATAGGAAAAGAAGAGCCGGATTTTTTCGCCCGCCCAAAATTTTATCCGCGCCGAATCCACCCGCACTTCGCAGGCGCGGCGGAAAATAAAATTCGCCTCGACGCGTTGCAGCGGTGGCCGCGCCTCAAGGGTGAACCGCAATGCGCCATCCGCGCGTTCCACGCCCAGATCGAACAGGAACGTCATCAGCCACTCGCGCGTCAGGGCGTTGTCGTATTGCGGCAGGATTTTTTTCATCCCCCGGGCATAATCACGACCCGGCGCCAGATTCGCGCTGAACAGCAGCAAATCTTTGGGGCGCACCAGCGCCGCGAGTTTCGGCGCGATCAGCTCCGGCTCGAAATTGGGGATCATGCCGAAGAAGGTGAGCAGCCGCCGCGTCTTCACCTCCGTGTGCTGCTGAAAATAATTTTCCAAATCCCCGGCTGTCGCCAGGTCACATACGAACGGATGACAATCCTCTGTCAAACCCGATGCCCGTGCGGCCTGGCGGGCCACCAGCACCATCGCGGTGCTGACATCGCACGGCGCATAGCTTACCTGCCGTCCGCCGGCGCAAAGTTTTCTGATGAGTCGCACATCCTTTTGTCCGCCGCCGCAACCCAGCCCGATCAGTTGCACTCGGCGGGAATTTATTTCCGCCGCCGCCGCCGCAAAGCTCCGGTTGTAAATGCGGACGCAGTCGCGGTCGTGGCGCGACGGCGAATGGGCCTGATGCAGCGCGAGCCATTGATGGGTTTGCTTGACGCTGTCGTAATGAAATTTGTGGTTGACCTGGCGCGAGCGCAGGGAGGCGAGCAAATCCTGGCGCACCGCCTCTGGATACTGGCTGGCGTGGATGGCCACATGGGCAAAGTCAGACATGCTCTGGTATTGGCTGATTCGGCCCGGCAACGCAAGACCGGACGCGGGCGCCGGGTGGAAAAGCGAAATGCCGCCGCCCGCTTGCTTTGTCACCAGCCGCGTTTTAGCCTCTGCGAAATTTATGACCGACCCGCGTTACTCCAAACTGGCCAGCCTGCTGGTGAATTATTCAACCGCGCTCAAGAAGGGCGACCGCGTCTTGCTCGACATGGTGGATGCGCCGGATGAATTTGTCATTGAGTTGATCCGCGCCGTCCGCGCTGCCGGTGCTGTGCCCTTCGTCGAAACGCGCCACACCCGCATCGGCCGCGAACTGCTGCGCGACATGGGCGAAGCGCAGGCGACGCAGACACGCGACATCGAATTATTCCGCATGAAACGGATGCAGGCCTACATCGTCGTCCGCGGCAGCGACAACGCCAGTGAAAATGCCGACGTGCCGAGCGACCGCATGGCAATGTATTCGCGGGTGATCCGGCCCGTGCTGAACTATCGCGTGAACAAGACCAACTGGTGCCTGTTGCGCTGGCCGACGCCGAGCATGGCGCAGGCGGCGGGCATGAGCACGGAAGCGTTCGAGAATTTGTTCTTCGAGGTCTGCACGATGGACTACAAAAAGATGGCCAAGGCCATGATGCCGCTGGAA
>JANYDP010000238.1 GCA_025363535.1 Verrucomicrobiota bacterium
GCAAAGCACAGGCGCAATTTGATTTTGACGTGGCGATCATCGGCGGCGGCAGCGGCGGCTACGCAGCAGCGCGCACGGCGGCGGGCGAAGGCTTGAAAACCGTCGTGATCGAAGGCGGCGCAGAAGTCGGCGGGCTGTGCATTTTGCGCGGCTGCATGCCGACGAAGGCGTTGCTCTACGCGGCGGAAGTGATGCACCTCGCCAGTCATCCGCAAACCTGGGGCATCCGCTCGGAAGGCGTGACGTTTGATTTTGCCAAGGTCATGGCGCGGAAGGACGCGCTCATCAAGGATTTTGCGGACTATCGCGCGCAGCAGCTCGCCGACGGCAAATTCAAATTCATCCGCGCCAACGCCTGCTTCACGGACGCGCACACGCTAAAACTCAGCACTGGCGAAAAACTTACCGCCAAAAATTTCGTCATCGCCACCGGCTCCCGCGTCGCACCCAGCCCCCTGCCCCAGCTCGACGACCTCGGCTTCCTCACCAGCGACGACGCCCTCACGCTCAAACGGCTGCCCAAGTCGCTCGTCGTTCTCGGCGGCGGACCGATTGCCTGCGAGTTTGCCCAGTTTTTTGCGCGCTTCGGCGTCAAGGTCACCCTCCTCCAGCGCAGCGCGCAGTTGCTTACCGCCTGCGATGCCGACGCGGCGGGCGCGCTTGAAAAAGTTTTCCAACGCGAAGGCATCGCGCTGTTCACCGGCACCAAACTGCTCGACGCCCGGCGGCTCGGCGGCCTCAAGGAAATTGCCTTCGAGCAATCCGGCAAAACCGTGCGCGTGCAGGCCGAGGAAATTTTGTTCGCGCTGGGCCGCGTGCCGAATGTGACGTCGCTCGGTTTGGAAAATGCCAGCGTGCAAGTTGAACGCGGCCGTATCACGACCAACACGCGGATGCAGACGACTGCGCCGCACGTTTACGCGGCGGGCGATTGCACGGGCCTGCATGAGATCGTCCACATCGCCATCCAACAGGGCGAAACCGCCGCGTTCAACCTCATGGGCCAGGCGCGGCAGATGGATTACCGGCTGCTCCTCGAAGTCGTTTTCACCGAACCCCAGGTTGCCATCGTTGGCCTGACAGAAAAGTCGGCCAAGGCGCACGGCATTGAATATCACGCCGCCAGCTATCCGTTCAATGACCACGGCAAATCGCTGATCATGGCCGTGAAGGAAGGTTTTGTGAAACTGCTGGCCCATCCCAAGTCCGGCGAAATCCTCGGCGGCGCGTGCGTTGGACCGGTGGGCGGGGAATTGATCCACGAGATTGCCGTCGCGATGGCCAAACGCATGACCGTTCAGGAATTCGCACTGGTGCCGCATTATCATCCCACGCTAGCGGAAATCTGGACTTATCCGGCGGAGGAACTGGCCGGCCGCATCACGACGACGGCCTGAAGAACGGCGAATAAATTGACGTTGCCGCCGACCTTGGCCAACCGGTAATCTGGCCATCGTCGATTCAACATTCAACCCGTGCCAGTCGGCTGGACAGCGACCGGCGGAAAAGAGAACCAGCTATGCGGATCCTGATTCAAAAAAAAGACAGCGGGCTTTATTTCAAGGACATCGAGGACTGGACGGCGAATTCCGTCCACGCGATGGATTTCCTCAGCTCCACTACTGCCATCGAGTTTTGTGTCCTCAATAAAATCAAGGGCGTGCATCTGGTCCTCAAGTTTGAGGAAGAGCATCATGAGATCGTCATGCCCTTCATGAAGGATAAAAATCTCCGCAATGAAACCGGCCTTAATTTTTGACCGGCCCCGTCCCTAAATCCCCCTCTTCCCGCTTGCGCTCGTTCCCTCGATAACTATCCTGTCAACCATGACCGCACCATCTGTTGACGCGACCACCCACTCAAAACTTTCCACCCTCGGCCAGCGCGTTCTGACCGGCGGCCAGATCACCCGTGACGAGGCGGCGTGGCTCTTCAATCTCGAAACGTCCGCCGACATTCTGGATTTGTTGTCCTGGGCGAACCGCATCCGTGAACAGTTCAAGGGCAACAAGATTCACCTCTGCTCAATCGTCAACGCCAAGGCTGGTGCGTGCTCGGAGAATTGCAGCTTCTGCGCGCAATCCTCGCATTACCAGACCGGCTCGCCGAAATATGGTTTCATCGAACCCGAACCCGTGAACGAAGCCGCTGACGAAGCGAATAAAAATTCCGTCACTGCCGTCGGCCTCGTCGCCGCGTGGAAAGGTTTGAACGAAGGCCCGATGCTCGACGAAGTCTGCGACCGCATCCGTGAATTGAAAGCCGGCGGCAAGACGCGCCCCGACGCCTCGCTTGGCATCATCAAGAAACAGGAAGTCGCCAACCGCCTCAAGGAAGCCGGGCTTGAATGTTACGGCCACAACCTCGAAAGCTCGCGCCGCTTTTTTCCGCAGACCTGCACCACGCACACGTTCGACGACCGGCTGGAAACCATCGGCTATCTGAAAAAGGCCGGCATAAAAATTTGTTCCGGCGGCATCATCGGCATGGGCGAGACGCGCGCGGATCGCTGCGACCTTGCGTTTGAATTGAAGGCCATCGGCGCGAACGTCGTGCCCGTCAACATTCTCAATCCGATTCCCGGCACGCCGTTTGCCAAGCTTGATCCCCTGTCCGTCATGGAAATTTTGAAGACCATCGCGTGCTTCCGTTTCATTTTGCCGCGCCAGGAAATCATGATCGCCGGCGGACGCACCGTGAACCTGCGTGATGCGCAAAGCATGATCTTCATGGCCGGCGCGAGCGCGCTGATGGTCGGCAATTATCTCACCACGCTGAACCAGCCCGTCGAAAAAGATCTCCAGATGCTCAAAGACCTCGGCCTCGATCCGAACTGGGACAGCCACGATTTCAGCGATCAGGAGGAAGGAGGCTGTGGGTGCGGGAAAGAAAGTTGTGAAGCAGAAGCGGAACTGGTGGTCGCAAAATAAAATTACACATGCCCAAGCCGACCATTTATCTCATCGCGGGCTGCAACGGCGCGGGCAAAACGACATTCGCTTCGGAATTTCTTCCCAAAGAAGTCAAGTGCCTCCGATTTTTCAATGCCGATGAAATTGCGCGCGGACTTTCGCCGTTCAATCCGTCCATCGTTGCGATGAAAGCCGGGCGGCTGTTGCTCAAAGAAGTTCACCAGTCCATTTCCAAAAAGGAAACGTTCGCGCTCGAAAGCACGTTGAGCGGACGCACTTATCTGAAGTTGCTCGGAACGGCGCTGGCAAATGGTTACGAGATTGAAATTCATTATCTCTGCCTGGCAACGCCCGCGCAGGCGATTATGCGCGTGCGCCAGCGTGTGCGCATGGGCGGACACAACGTTCCCGTCGCAGACATCCACCGCCGGTTCACGCGCAGCCGGCAGCATTTTGCCAATGATTATTTGCCGCTGGCGACGCGCTGGACGGTTTGGGACAGCCGCTCGCTGCCCGCAAAATTGCTCGCTTCTTCCGACACGCATGATATGAATTTTGTCAGGACATTTTTCAAACCATGAACCGCCCGAAAAAATCCAATGGCAAACGCGCTTTTATCGCCCGTGCTGAACGTGCTTTTCTGCGAACGGCCGCCAAAGTCCGCGCTGATTACCGCCAGCGCAAATTAAAAGTTGCCGTTTGGAGCAATTAAAATTTCCAAGTGCTCAAAGACTTCGGCCTTGACCCGAACTGGGACAGCCATGATTTCAGCGATCAGGAAGAAGCCGTGGTTGAAATTCCGATGTCACTTCGCTCAACGATATCCACCGATGAAAATGGACAACAAAATAATGCAGATCCCAACGTCAATCATTGTTGATGCTCTTTTCTTTTCGCCTTTGAAAAAGGCAATCAGACCGACAATTATTCCCCATCCCGGCAGAATGATGGATATAAGAATGTCAAAAGTAGTCGCCTTGAGAAATCTTTTTTGCCCATTCGGTGTCAATTCATAATCAGCAGTTGATATCCGCGAAACTTCATTTGATTGTTGACGTAAAAACTTCTCAAATCTCCATGAAGAAGCCCAAACGTAAATCAAAGTCAGAAGACAAAAAAGACTAACGACAATCACTGGCATATGTTGAAGCAACAATGTTTGAGTTAAGCCGCCAGTATCAGACGAGGAAAACCACCATTTGAAAAACCGGCCTTGAAGATAGAGGTCAAAAACAGGAATCGATACAGTTGAAAAAAACAAAGCGAGGCTGCCACGGTAAAGCAGGATTGCAAAGATTACTGCCAAAATAAATGTGGCGACGGAAATCGAGTCGAAGCGGTTCCAACCATTTCGTGTGAAACCTTCAATTACTGTTTGCAGGCGAAAGAGGACAGAGACGACAAAAGCTGATGATAAAACGACAAGGAGACGACGATTGGTATCTGTAATAATGGTTTGACCGGGTGCATTCATGAGGTTTAAGGCAGAGAACTACCTTTAGTGAGTGTAAGTGTCAATCCGAAATAATCACGCTCTTATGAGTGTATGAGTGGTGTGCATTTTGAAGGTACCCCCGATTAGTGATTCCAGAGAGTATCCCAATGACCGTTTTGGCGTGCTTCGATCAAGGCGCACAGGTGCCGCAAGCCCAGTGGGGCCCAGGATTGGCCGCTGCGTTTGAACCGGCCTTGC
>JANYDP010000248.1 GCA_025363535.1 Verrucomicrobiota bacterium
CTACGGACGGAACATTAAAATGTTGCTCTGCCCGGATGAACTGAAGGGCGACCCCAAGACCTTGGAGACCGACACTAATAATTATCCCGCCGACGCCGCGCCGCGCAGCTATCTGCTTAATGGTTTCAATGATTTTTATGCGCAGCGCTACAACATTCCCCCCGGCGATTGGCCGGCATTGTCCGCCGCCATGATTGCGAGTCCCGGTTCAGTCAAGGAACGCGACATTCGCAACCCGTCCGAGACCATCGTGCTGGGTGAGAAGAAAACTGGCGCCGGGGATTTCTTTATGGACATCTTTGAGAACGGCGGCAACGACACCACGGGCATCGCCGAGCAATGCCGCCATGAAAGCCGGGGCGACAGCACCCAGACCGGCGGCTCGAACTACACCTTTGCCGACGGCAGCGCGCGGTTCGTGAAATTTCCCATAGCCTTCAGCCCGCTCAACCTTTGGTGCGTGGCGGATGCCGACCGCACGGCCAACGCGTTTTTCTATTGAGACAACTCCGCCGGCCGGTTTGCTGGCAAAAATTCACTACGGCGGAGCGCCGACGTTTCGTCGGCTTAAATCATTCGTCGCGACCATAATGTTCACGAGCAAACAGGCATGGCCCGAACCCGCGCATCCAAAGCCGGTCACAGACCGGCGCTCCGATGCCAACCAACCAGACAGACAGGGTTGGATTGATGGTCAGAGGGACGCGCGTTCTTGACGAATTCACTGATCTATTCAGCTATCAATTCGCTCATCCTTTGGTCAAATCTTCCGGGCGGACTTCCAGACATTCATCTTGATCTTCCCAGATGACGGCGGCGTAAGAATCGAGAAGCGTGGGCGCGAGTTCGCGGCCTCCGAACGCGAGAAGTTTTTCCGCCTCCAATGCGGCCTGTTCGTAGGCGTCGTCGTAGTTGCCAGACTTGCGGCGCTGGCGGTCGTCCCAGTGCGCAACGGCGTGGACGGGTTCATATTGCTGCGCCCAAAGCGTGAGCGGTTCGCGCAACTCGACGGGAATCTCATCGAACGGCACGAGGACTTCGTTGCAATGCTGGCAGATCAAACCTTCCGTGCGGACATCACGCGTGAGCAGCGGAAGCATCGGCGCACGGCAACACGACGATTCAGCATAGGCGGCGGGTGGCGTGGCAATGCGTTTTTGCCAGATGCCCCGGTCGTGACCAATCTTGGCGGCGAGCCGATACGCGCCGACGAGCGGATGCGAAAGCCGCCACGCACGACCTTCAAGCTGACCAAGCGTCTGCGCAAGCCAGCGCGCGAGCGTGAGGTCGTCCCAATCCTGAAACACGCGGGAGTATTCGCGCCACAACGCGTCGAGTGGCGAGGTTGATTCCGGTTCAAATGCCATGGGCGCAGGATGACGCTGGTAAAATGTTTTGTCGAGCGCGCGGAGAGAGATACCCAAGGTTGAGCAGCCTGAAAGCCGCTTGCTGGTCGCCAGCAATGAAGTTATTGTGCCGCCATGATTGAGGCTGTAGAAATCGAACAGATGAGCGGCGCGGAAAAAGTGCAGGCGATGGAATTGCTCTGGCGTTCGATGGCACTGGAACCGAATAAAATGGAATCGCCCGGCTGGCACAAAAAAATTCTTGCCCACCGGCTGGCCAAAGTTGCGTCCGGGAAAGGCGAATTTCTCACCCTCGCCCAACTTAAGAAACGGCTTGCCAAGCGCACCGCATAAGAACGGTTCTGGTCCTCGCGGAGGCGGCTGAAGACATGGAGCAGGCGCGGGATTTCTACAATGAACAGGAGCCGGGCATTGGTGATTATTGCGCAAATTCTCTGGTGACAGATGTTTCGAGCCTGGCATTTTACCACGGAATTCACTCCCGCCATTTTGGATTTTACCGGATGCTCGCACATCAGTTTCCCTTCGGCATTTACTACCGTGAAACCAAAACTACGACAGAAGTTTTTGCCGTGCTGGATTTGCGGCGCGACCCGAACTGGATTCGGAAAGAGCTTTCGTGGCGGGGTTAAATAGTTACCCGCGCAGATGCCGAACATCCACCGCGTCCATGCCGGCGGAACGGATGGCTTGCATTCCTAAATCGGTATCCTCATAGCCACGGCAGAATTTTGGTTCCACCCCGATGCGCCGGGCGGCTTCAAGAAAAATATCCGGCGCAGGTTTTTGATTCACCACCATTTCGCTGGTCACGACGGCATCGAAGAGGTGGCGGATTTTCAGATGCTCCAGCACGCCGATGATAATCGGCTGCGTGCCGCCGGACGCGACAGCCATGGGAATTTTTCCGTAGTTTGCCTTCGCTATTTCCACGACGGCGTGAATCGGTTCCACGGTGGACATCAACGGCAGATAGGCGTTTTCCTTTTCATGCGCGACGGCGATGTGGTCGAGCGGACGGCCTTGTTCTTCGGCGAGCATTTTCAAAATGTCGCGCGACGGCACGCCGCCGAGCGAATAAAAACGGTCTTCGGGAAAATGCAGGTTGTGCCGTTGCGTGATCAACTGCCACGCGTGCCAGTGCAGCGGCATCGTGTCGGCCAAAGTGCCATCGCAATCGAAAACCAATCCTTTGATGTGTGCGGGTAAACTCATGTTTGTAAGGCGGCTAATTTTGTTTCCATGTCGTGCGTCATCAGCGGTTCAATCAAATCGTCGAGATAACCTTCAATGAACACGGACAAATTGTAGAGCGTCACTTCGATGCGATGATCCGTGACGCGGTTCTGCGGAAAATTGTAAGTGCGGATTTTTTCGCTGCGGTCACCGGTTCCAATCTGGTCTTTGCGATGCGCGGCGTATTTCGCATTCTCCTCGGCAATTTTCGCTTCGAGCAAACGCGAGCGCAAAACCGTCATCGCCGTGATGCGATTTTTTTGCTGCGAGCGTTCATCGGCGCAACGCACAATCAAGCCGAGCGGCCTGATTG
>JANYDP010000284.1 GCA_025363535.1 Verrucomicrobiota bacterium
CTTGAGGGCCTGCTTGAAACGCCCCGTCGCGAAGCCGTTTACTCGCACTTCGCAAATCGTTTCCTCACCCAACCCGATGAGCAACTTGGCGGCGTCCGAGAAACTATCGGCAACTATCTGCAATACTTCCTGACGCCCGAAGTCGCCGAGGTGTTCTGCACCGGCGAAAGCACGTTCGACTTCGCCGCGATTGACCAAGGCAAAATCATCCTCACGACCATGCCGCAGAAATTTCAGACCGAGCGGCGGTATGTGAACACGTTGCTCAAGCTGCTTTATTACAATCACGCTTTGCGCCGCTTCGATAAAGCCAAAGCCGACCGCGCTCAAAACAATTTGCTCATCCTTTGGGCCGACGAAGCGCAGCGATTCATGACGGCCAGCGAGGACGGCACGAGCGACTACAATTGCGTGGACGTGATCCGCGAGGCAGGCGCAACGGTTGTCGCCGCCGCACAAAGCACAACTTCACTCGTGCCGCCGCTCGGCAACGACAAGGCGAAGGTGCTGACCCTGAATCTCCGCAACCGCCTCATCTTTCGCGCCGCCGATGAAGCGGATGCCGTCCAAGCCGCTGACTTCATCGGCAAAAAGCGCGTGGTGAAACGCTCATGGGGATTCAGCGCCGGCAGGCGCAACGTGAACTATTCCGAAACCGAGGAACACAAAATCAAACCGCACAAACTCCGCAATCTCCGCGACCACGAGTGCGTCCTCGTCCACTGCGAGCGCGGATTCCGCCGCGTGACGCTCCCACCGCTTGAATCAGACGGAGTGATTTCAAAATGGTTTCCGTGGTGGAGACGACTTTTCTAAACACCGCATCACATTCGTATCACGATGTCGTAAAGTTTTTTCAGTTTCTGCTCTCCTAGTTCCTTGAGCGAGGCAATCGGCTCTTTGAGCGCCAACCGCCGAAAAGCCAAATCATAAACTTCCTGCTTCTCCAAGCCCAGCCGCCCTGCTTTCGCCCAGATTGATTTGTAAAGCTGCTGCTGCCATACCACCGGGGCTTTGCGCCTGATTTTGGAGCGTTGTTGGGGGACTTGCTGGCGAAGCCACTGAATCGCATCTTCACCAGATGCGACCGGTATCAGCTTATATGAAGTCACTCGGTAACGGCGATAGAGGCGCGAGAACCATCCTGAGTGGGAATCTGAACGACCCGCCAGCACGTCAATCTCTGCGAGAAAATCAATCAGCCGCTTGACCTCAAACGCCGTGGCTTCGTCAATGTGCCGGTGGTCCGGTTGGACAATGTTCTTCTGAAGCACCTTCTTGTTTTCAACGTAATCGCCGGCCACTTGGGTGTTGTTGTCGCCCACAATCGTTTGTCGAATCGAGCCGGAAGATTCCGCGTCTGCCGTAGCCGCCACCCGCTTTGATTTTCTGCGCGGCGACGAAGAGGTTGTGCGTCTTCCAGAAAGTGACGCTTGGATTTCAGAGATGAGTTTCTTTTGTGCGTCGGTGGGATTCAACCCGACGAGATCAATATAAACGATGGACGCAAGCAACCCAGGCGGTTTGCAGTCCCGCACTCGCACCGTAATGAGCGTTCTATTTTCGCCTGTCGGGTCTTTGGCAAACGCCGCCGCCCATTCTGCTTCGGGGAACTTTGCTCCAAGATAATCGGGCGAAAGCACGGCCAGAGTGCGCTTCCCTTGCTGAACCGCTTTGTGCATCTCGGAAACGAAATTTGAACCGGCAACGAAATCCTGCGCCTGCAAGATTGTGCTAAGACCCGCCCGATCCAGCCAGTCGCCGATTCCTGTTGCCCAATGGACATCCGCCTTGTTGTAGCTGATGAAGAAATCGGCCTGCTCCATATCCGCCTCTCATGTGACAGCGTAGCGGGAAGCCAGCCCCGCCAGTGTCATGTTTCCAGTAATGGCGTCATGGGGAATCAAAAGGTATCGCCAAGACTTTCCACCGTGTTCCTTCGCATGTTCCGTGGCGTGTTTGCACCATTCGAGCGTAGCGGCTTTCTTGGCGAGGACTTCCGGGTTTTCCATTTGATCGGCTCGCTTCGGTTCGCAAAGAAAAAGCCCCGTCTCACTCTCCACGACAAAATCCGGCTCGTAAGCCTGATCCTTGTGGTAATAAATCTGGAACTGGCCACGCGCGGGCTTGAACCATTTCAGCACCGCGTTGTCGTCTTCCAGAATCACCGCGAAGCGGCGTTCTGAATCCACGTCGAACTTTTGGATTTCGTAGAGGCATTTACGGAAACCGCCAAAGAGATACTTCTTGATGTTGGTCGGGTCTGAAACCGTTTGCCTGACGGGACGAATTTCATCGGCGGCACTGGCCGTGTAAGCGTTGGTTTTCAACGTGGAGAATCCCTTGCTGACCGTGACGCGATAGCCCGCCGCCTTTTCCCAGCGATGCGCCTGCATTTGCGCGTGAATCAGCGCCGCCAATTGCTGCTGATGGTATTGCAGCACGTTCACGGCATCATCTTCCGACAGGTAGCTGCGCAAATGCTTCACCAACTGGCCGGCCAGTTCGTAAAGCAAATCGGAGTGCGCGTCATAATTCACGTCATCGAAATCAATCAGTGCCCGGACGATGTAATCTTCGGGCCGTGCTTCCTTCGCGCCGCCGCTGGTGTTCTTCAAAAACTCCTGCGTCGCCGTTCGCAAATGCTGAATCAACAACTCGCGGCTCACCGGCTGAAGGCGCACGGAAGCACAATCAAGCGTGAAAGATTTGAAGCCGCTCGCGACTTCGCCGGTCGGCGCGACCACAATTTTTGGAATATCAATTGTCTGTTCAATGACGAGCTTCGTCGTTTTTGCCACGATTGCCGCGATGTCCGGCTTCTCGATGATTCCCGTCAACTCCGTTTGCGCGGGCGGCACATAGGCCGTTTCAACTTCGCGAAGAATCAATGCCTGCACTTCCTTTTTTTGCAGGAAACTCGCCTGCGGCAAATTCTCGTGTTGCTGAATGACCTTCACGGCAATCTCAGCAATCTTCCGCTCTTGTTCCGTGGCGAACAGCGGCGGTGATGGCTTTTCTCCGGCAGCGGGAGGCGTTGCCGAAGGCTGACCCGAAATCTTCGCCAAAATCGTTGGCTGCGCGATGACCGTCTTCATCGGCTGCAAATCGTTCACCGGATCGAGAATGACTTGCGTGAGACGAACGGGTGAATCTGGCTTGTTCGCTTCGTCCACGATTTCCTGAAATTTATCGTGAGCGATGATGTTCAGCCGGTCCACGGCGGTCACGCCGGTGCGGACGCCATAGGGCAGGCGCAAGCCGCGCCCGATGGATTGCTCGATGAGGATGCGAGCATTGGCCGCGCGCAGCGGGACGATGGTGTAAAGATTGTTCACGTCCCAGCCTTCCTTGAGCATGTTGACGTGGATGACGATTTCGGTCGGCTCGTCGAGGTTCTCCACCTTCAAGAGCCGCTCAATCATTTCATCTTCCTTCGCTCCCGTCTGACTGGAATCCACCTGAATGACGCGATCCCTGTAACGGCCGTCGAAAAATTTCTCGGACTGAATCAAATCCAGTAATTCCTTCGCGTGCGTGATGTCGCGCGCGATGACCAGCACGAACGGCTTCACCAGTCGCGCATCTTTCTGGCGCGAGTAAGTCTCCAACTCCACTTTCGTCGCTTCGTGCATCCGCACACCGTCTTCCAATTTTAGACGCTCCAATTGTTGCGGCGTGAATTGTCGCGGGTCGAAATTGCGCTGCGTCACCACCGCCGGTTCTTTCACGAAACCATCGGCCAGCGCCCGTGCCAACGGGTAGTCATAGACCACGTTCTTGAACGGTGTCGCGCCCTTGCCCGTTTCGGTGAAAGGCGTCGCTGTCACTTCCAAGCCGAGCATCGGCTTCAATTCATTGATGGCGCGGATGCCTGCCGAGGCGCGGTAACGATGCGACTCGTCCATCAGCATCACCAAGTCGGGCAGACCCGCGAGGTAATCGAAATAACTTTGCCCGATGTATTCCGAGAGCCGTTTGATGCGCGGAGAACTGCCGCCGCGCACTTCGGAATTGATCTTGGAAATGTTGAAGATGTTGATGCGAACTCGTGTCAATTCGGCAAACCCACCGGCGCGCTGGTCGTAATTGTCGCCTGTGATGATTTCGGGCGTGTCCGTCGCAAACTCCGCGATGCCTTTGAACACATACTTGGGCGTATTCGGCGTGAAGTCGGCAATCAGCTTGTTGTAAATCGTCAGGTTCGGCGCGAGGACGAAGAAGTTATTGATGCCTTTCGCCAGGTGCAGGTAAGCGATGAACGCACCCATCAAGCGCGTCTTGCCCACGCCTGTCGCCAGCGCGAAACAAACGGACGGGAACTCGCGCTCGAAATCTGTCACCTTGGGAAACTCCGCTTTGATGGCCGCCAGCGCCGTTGCCACGTCCGGGTTTTTGGACGGCGGGACGATCTCCGTGAGGCGGTCGAGGATTTCCAACGACTCGCGCTGCGGGGTGCGGAGGCTCATGCGCCCCGCGATGGCATTGACGTGGCGGTTCATTTTGATTTCAAAAATTCCATCTCATTTCCAGATTGGTGACGATTCCCATCCCGGCGGGAAACCCGCCAGATTCAGCGGAATGTCCGGGTAACTTTTCAGCAACTCCCGCAAGCGCTCCGGCCAATGGCTTTGCGGCGCAATTTGCCGCAGCAACCACCGCAACAGCGTCAGCACCGCAAATGTCCGGCGATTGTCCGGCGTCATCGGGACGTGCCAATTCGGGGCGTTTTTTTGGTCGGGAATCAGCGGGCGGATGCCCAGCTCCCGATTCCAAAGCCGGGAATGATGCGCGCAGAGATTCCGAATGTAGTTCAGGCAAAACAGCCAGCTTTGCAGCACATTTGCCGGCAGTCCGAGCCGGCTCGAAAGGGATTTTTGTTCCGGCAGATGCAGGTGGCGATAAAACGTGAACAGCGTTCCAAAGCTCGCCACTTCCGCCGCCATCCAAAGCGGCAATCCCGGCTCGCTGTGATACTTGATGCGGAAATGCTCCACGAACGGTTCACGACTCCGGCTCGTTGCCTGGTCAACCTCATCCACCATCCGCTGATGATCCATGCCCGCAAATTCCGGGCGGAAACTTTTTGCGTCGCGGTAGCCGAACGGCCCGTATTTCCGCGCGTGCTGTTCCACCATCAAGGTTCGCAGGACGGCCACCTCCACGCGCTCAATCGCATCCATCACCAGCAAACGCAACTGCCGGTCAAATGTGTAACGCCGCCACACCTTGTCCAGCGTCGTGTCGGGCACGAAGGATTCGTCCGCGCGTTTGAACGGATGGAGATAGGCGCTTAAACGGTAATAGCTGACCCGGCTCAATGTCTCGACCAGCCGGGCACGGTCGGCCTCGAAGCCCCGGCTCAAAAGTTGATCCGCCTGCTGCTCGAAGGAAAGCGCCGGTTTGGTGTAGTTCACGCCCGCCTCCCCACCCGCATCCGGGCAATAAAAAACCCACCACATTTGAGCTTGGCTTGCACCAGAGGCTTGGCAGGTATGCTGGCGATAAGCTCACATAAGCGCTTATGGGTGTCAACACCCGTTTGCATGGCAACTGTGTTCGTCATTTCACGGTTGAAATAGTTGCTGCTGCCCTTTCGGCGGCGGAGCTTTGGGCAGGTTCTCCACTTGCAGGCTGTAATCATCGTGACCCCATTCGCACTTGGAGAGGACGGCTTTGGGAATCTTTTTGATTTCGAGGTGCGGGTAATTCTCCAGCTTGCCCCGGAACGAACCGCAGCAGACCAGCAGCGAACGACTCGACCCGACTTCATCATTCAACTGCGTCAATTGCTCGCGAGAGAGATGTTGCGTGGTGATGTAGATGAAACTCTTTTCCGAGGAATTGCCGTGCTGCCAATACAGCGTATCGCTGGGCGCGTAAGTGTAGCCTTCCAGTTTGCAGACCGCTTCGGCCAGCATGTCGGGATTGAATTCCTTGTTGATGACAAGATTGCCCCACTTGTCTTCTTTGAGCAGAGACGGCGCGACTTTGAAGTAACGGAAACCGCCACCACCATTCCAATCAACTCCTGCGGTGATACCGCCGGTGTCAGCACCATCAATCACCTTCTTCATGCGTGGAATGATGTGTGTGTGGCAATGCTCGCCCAATTCGACCATGATCCAGCGACGCCCCATTTTATGCGCGACTGCGCCCGTTGTGCCAGAGCCACCGAACGAATCGAGAACCCAATCGCCGGTTTCCGTTGAAAGCTCCAAGACTTTTTGGATTAAAGCTTCGGGCTTCTTCCCTTGAGGAAATAGAACGCCACCTTCTTTGGTCAAATTATTGAGTGGAAAGCCTTCCCAATAAGTTCCCGCTTTTTCAAGTTTCACAAGCCTCTCGCCTTTCTTTACAGCAACGTCTTTCAGCCATGCGATGAGGTCGCAGTTGTTTCCTTTGTAGTAGAGGGTCACTTCGCGCCCTTTGTTTTTCCCTGATCTCGGAACGTATTCGATGCTGACAAAATCCCCCTGTCCGGCGACAGCCTCCATCACGCGAGTCCGAATCGAACTTTGAGCATTCGTGTCCCGGAAGATTTTGTCGAAATATTTAACGTAGCATTCTTGCTCGGAGAGTTTTTCTTCTTCGCAGATTTGGCTGATTGGTGTCATCACAACATTATCGTGACGATAGACTTTGATCGGCTGTCCAGAACCATCCTCAAATGTGGTGAGGTATTGCCGCCGACCTAAACTTTTGAGGACGCGCGTGTATTTCCAGCTTTTGCCTTCGGCACGCATATCCTCGATAACTTCAAACAAATCTTCCTCATCATAAACCTCATTGAAACTCTGAAACCCGCCGTCCCCATCTTTGTCGCGGGCGTAAATCAGGATATACTCGATATTTTTCTTGAGTCTCTTGTCTTCTCCACCGCCCGATGCACCAGCGGTTTGCTTCATTTTTACGCTGACTTGGTTGAGAAAATTCGAGCGGCCAAATACCTCATCTAACAAGACCTTCCCGTAAGCCATTTCATCGTCGTTTAGTTGGCAAAAAAACGTGCCGTCTCTTTTAAGAAGGCGCTTGAGAATTTCAAATCGCTCTCGCATCAACGAGAGCCAAAGAGAGTGCTCAAGCCCGTCATCATAGTGCGCCATTGCTTGGCCGGTGTTATAGGGCGGGTCAACGTAGATGCACTTAATCTGACCAGCGAACTGCTGTTCAAGCGCTTTGAGCGCGAGCAAATTGTCGCCAAAGATGAGTTTGTTGTCGAAAAGGTCATTTGCCGAAATGCGGTGCGGCGCGTGATGCGATTTGGCCGGATCTTCCAGCAGAATACGCGGCTCAAGCTTGGGCCGGTTTTCCTTCCCAATCCACGTCAGTTCTAGTTTTTGTTTGCGCGACACGCTCATGTTTTAGCCGACGGCGGCGGAGTTGGCGAGGACTCGTCACCGGTTCGCATATTCCGTTTTCCGCTCATGCGTCCTGATTCAACGCCGCAACCGGCGTGCCCGGCTGAATCAAAGGGTGCAGTTCAACCTTGCCACACCCGCATTGCCAAAAGCTGCCGGACGGTTTGCTCGTCGGAAACGCTTCGCAGTCCGCGCAGATCAGCACTTCGGCCAGCGCCAAAACTTTTGTCCCGAACTCTTTGATTTCAACATCAGTGATTTCGCTGCCGAGATTGTTGAAATGGCAGCCCGCCTTGTTGCGAATCCATGCCTTGT
>JANYDP010000288.1 GCA_025363535.1 Verrucomicrobiota bacterium
GGAACCGATGACGAGGATCTTCATTTTTGGACTCGAGTTTGACAATCAAATTTTCAGACCGGAGATTTTCAGCGTCCAAGCATGATCGCACGGCTTTTGGGTCGGCAGTTCGACTCTCAAACCGTTTTCATCCTGCGTGAATTTCAGCGCGCTTTTGTGACCAAGCAGTTCGACGCCAGAAATTTTCCCGACGGAATTTGTCGTGGAAAGCGAAGCGATGGAGATTCCATTCGCCGGCCATTCCGTCGTGATGGCGTAGAGCGTTTTGCCCTTCGTGGTAAACCGGATTTTTCCTTCGGCAAATTTTGTCCACGGGCGCGTGCCGTAGATCGCCTCGCCATTCACGTCCAGCCACGCGCCGATTTCGCGCAGCAGGTTTTGCTGGTCGTCGGGAATCGTGCCGTCGGCCTTCGGCGAAATGTTCAGCATCAGCCCGCCGTTTTTGCTCGTGCAATCCGCGAGCAGGCGCACCACATTCACAGCTTTCGCAATCGGCGAGCCTTCCGTGTAGCCAAACCGATACAGCACCGGCTCGTCCACGAACCACGGATAGTCGGTCAGCTCCTTCGGCGCGCGGCTGCCGCGCTCGAAATCCAGATAGCTGCCCGCGAGATACGCGTGGTCTTTCGTGCTCAAGGAAACTTCTTTGCCCCACGTCGCGGCGCGGTTGTAATAATACGCGGCGATTTTCAGCTTGATCGCGTCGAACTCGCGGCGGTTCACACCGTTGTCGAACCACAAAATGTCCGGCTGATACTGGTCAATGAGTTCCTCGTTCTGCGCGACCCAGCTTTCGAGAAATTTTTCGCACGCCGCGTCGCTGCGGTCGGCCACGCTGTAAAAATCCTGCCATTGCGGATCGTAAAGATCGTTTGTCGCGCCCTTCGTCGGCTGGATGAAAGTGAAATGCTCGATGCCGTGATTCGACACACCGAATTTCAATCCCTGCTTGCGGACGGCCTTGGACAAATCGCCGATGAGGTCGCGGTGCGGCCCCATTTGCACGGCGTTAAACCGATTGGCCTTGCTGTCCCACAACGAAAACCCGTCGTGATGTTCCGCCGTGGGGATGATGAATTTCGCGCCGGATTTTTTGAACAGTTCCGCCCACGCTTCGGGATTCCAGTTCGAACAGGTGAACTGCGGGATGAAATCCTTGTAGCCAAATTTGTCCGGCGACCCGAAATGTTCCGTGTGCCATTGCGTGATGCCCGGGTTGCCATACATGTGCTTCTCATACCACTCGCTCGCGTGCGCCGGCACGGCGTAAAGTCCCCAGTGCATGAACAAGCCGAACTTCGCGTCGCGCAGCCATTCCGGCGTGGAATAATTCGTGCGGATGGAATCCCACGTCGGCCGGAATTTTCCGGGTGGAATCGTCGCGCCGGCGGCAGCGGCCTGCGCCACGATTTCCGGCGTCGTGTGCGGGCCATCCTGCGCACTGGCGGTGAAAACGAAAAATGTCGCGCCGCAAAAAATCGCGGTCGTAATAAATCGGGTGCTGTTCATGTGAATGTGATTCTAATTTTGTGATCCGCTGCTCTGCCGTCAAGTCGTTCTTCGTTTCATTTGCCACCGGAAGCCTTGTCCAGAATCTGAATGATGGTGGACGGCCCGAGGTCGTGCGGCGCACTCCACTCGCGGAGTGCCCAGACGATGGTTTTATCCGGTGTCACCTCGATGGCCTGCACTGGAAGATTGTTCGTGTCCAGCTTGGCCGACCATTGGTTGAACCAGTTGTTGATGATCGTGTTTCCGTCCGGCAGCCGCGTGGCCGTCTGCACGTTGAAAAATTTGTAGCCCGGCGCGTCGGCGGGCGTCCATTCCCAGACCGTCTGGCCGGCGCGGTTGATTTCGCGCACGAAATTTTTCGTGCTCGCCACGAGAATGTTACCGTTCGCGAGCGGTCGCGCCGACCACGCGCCCGGCACGGTGGCCGACCAGAGTTTTTTTCCGTCCAAATCATATTCGCAAACTTCGCCGAGGCTCATGTGCGCGACCAGCACCGTCCCCGCCGCCGTCAGCCGCGCCTCGCGGAACTGCGCGTGGACGCTGTTGGTGTCCTTCACCGCGAGCGCGAACTCGCGTTCGATGCCGCCGGTGGCCTTGTTCATCACGATCAGTTTCGGCTCGTGGCCGTTCTGGATGAACCACACGCGGTTCGTGCCGAGAGGCTGCGCGGTGTGGATTTCCGTCTGCGGCGGCGCGTCGTGATTCCACAAAACCTTTTTGTCCGGTGAAATTTCCGTGACGCCAAACTGGTGCGCGAACAGGATGTTGCCGTCCGGTTCGAGCACGGCGTCGCTGATTTCGCCCTTGCCGTCGTGCGTGTAAGACCAGGCGATTTCCCCGCCGCGCACAATCTGCATCCGCTCGCTCTTGGATTCGTCCGCGTAAAAAAAGTCGTGCCGCGCGAGGCCGCCGCCCGGCAACACCGCCGGCGCGAGCGGCGCGGCGTTCGTGACCGCTGGCGGCGCGGGCTTTTCCTGCGCGAACGCCGTGCAACCGGCCAGAAGAATCGTCAGTTGAAGCGCAAGATTTTTGCTGTTCATGATTTCAGGGGATTGAAAATTGCGGCGCGTCCGAGCGAAGCTGCGCGGCGGGCAAACCGGCGGAATTGTAAAGCTGTCCGCCGTCGGGAAAATTCACCCAGCCATACCGCACCGCCACCGGCGCGGCCACTGGCGCGCTGCTGACGACGACCGTTGCCCCGTCAAGCTTCGCCTCGGCGGAAAAATTTTTTCCGTCCGCGCCCGCGAGGCTGAACCATTTCAACGTCCCGTCGCGCGCCGTCAATCCTTTCGCGTGCGAAAACTTTACGCGGATTTTTCCGCCCACGATTTTCATGCCGTCATAAACCGGCCCGGTGAATTCGATTTTTTTTCCGTAATTTTTTGCCAGCGCGATGCGCGCAAGACGGTCGCCCACGTCCTGTTTGTTTTTCGGATGCACGTTCTTCGCCTCGCCGATGTCCATCGCCACGGCCATGCCGGTGTTGGGCAGCGCGAGAACCGTCGCCTGCGCCTCGCGAACTTCGGGACGGTTGCTCGCCG
>JANYDP010000289.1 GCA_025363535.1 Verrucomicrobiota bacterium
GTGTTCCTTGTAGGAGCGCAGCATGAAATGCGTGGCCGTGGAGAGCACGCCCTCGAGGGTGGACAGTTTTTCGGAGACGAACGCCGCGACCTTTTGCAGGCTCGCGCCGTTGACGAACACCAGCAGGTCGTAGCCGCCGGACATGAGGTAGCACGATTCCACCTCGTCGAACTTGCTGATGCGCTCGGCCAGGCGGTTGAAGCCGCCGCCGCGTTCGGGCGTGATGCGCACTTCGATCACAGCGCGGACGACGCCGCTGTCTTCATGCGAGAGATTCAGCACGGGCCGGAAGCCCAGCAGCACGCCGTCTTTTTTGAGGGTGGCGAGCTGGCCGTTCAATTCGGCTTCGGACACTTGGAGTATCTGCGCCATCTGTGCGGTGGAAAGGCTGCCGCCTTCAAGCAAAAGTTTTAGTACCGGATTCATTCGTCGGCGGATTGTTTCAAACATTCGCGGGCAAATCCACTCCAAAGCGGCAGCGATTCATTTGTCGGCGCACAGCACAAACATCAAAATCGCCGAGGCGGTGCCATCCATCGTCGGTTCGTTGGAAGAGTAATCGTGAAAGTCGTCGTGATAAACCGCTACGCCTTGAAATGCCGCGAGCGGGTCAGGTTCACGAATGGTCACGCCCTTGAGCGATTTGAAAATGCGCTCGTAAACCGGCCCGTCCACCAAGCCGCCGCGCACGGGGCGCTTCAGCAGTTGCACGGTCATCAGATGAACATCCTTGGGAAACACGCTGCCGATTTCAGTAAACATGGTCGTGCCCCACGGATTGCGGCCGAGCAGCCAGTCGCGCTGCTTCGCGGCAAATTTGCGGTAACGAGTATCGCCGGTCATGCGTTCATACATCAGGCATTGCGTGACGAGCGCGACGACGAGATTGTCCGAGCACCAGATGAACGGCACGCCGATGCGATACGGATTTTTTTCTCCGGCCAGCACGCAGCGTTCGATGCCGGCGCGGTAATAACCTGCGAGAATTTTTTTAAAGCTGCGATCCACGAGGTCGTAAAGTCGGAAGTGGCCAACGTTCATGAACGGATAGAACTGGTAATGCCCGGTCTGCTCTTTGCCCATCCAGCTTTCATCGGCGGCAAGCTTGGCGTAGCGCTTGGCGTCGTCGAGGTAGCGGCGGTCGCGGGTGGCGCGGAAAAGTTCCGCCGCACCCCATTCCATGTCGTCGGCCCACGTCGTTTCCTCGTAGCGATAGGGCGAGCCGTAGGAATTTCCCTGCTGCACGCCTTCTTTCGCGCGGCCCAGTTCATATACTTCCTTGCCCGCTTGGAGACAGCGGCGGGCAAAATCTTTTTGCTGCGGATCGTCCTTCCAGATTTGATACGCCAGTCCCATCGCGGCGGCATAACGGCCCGCGAGGTTTGCGACACCGGTGGACGCGCTCTGAAATTTTTTCAAACCCTGCGGCTGGCCGTCGGCAAAATAAACCACGCGCGCGCCGCCCTTGCCCCAACCGTAATCCACCGGGTCATCCTGTGGCAGACGCCAGCCCGCGTGATCACGGTCGTCGGCGACCTGATGATAAAGCTGGTCCGGCGCGGGATGCAGTTTGAGCAGCCAGTCGAGACCCCAGCGGGCTTCATCGAGAAGGTCGGTAGGGACGCGTTCCACCGCGTCCGCATCTTTTGTTTTTTGTTTTGGGACGTGGTGGAGCGCGTCCTTACTGACTTCATGCGCCAACAGCATCTGCGCCGTGGCGTTGCCGGACGTAAGCAGATATTTCAGCAAGTCGCCGGCGTCGTGCCAACCGCCGCGCGCGTCGAGCAGCGTGCCGTTCGTCAACGGGCCGAACGCGGTGCGGCCATCGGCCTGGTGACAGTTGGTGCCGAGCCAGGGATTGTAGCCGCACCGCTGCTGACGCATGAATTCGAGCAGTTCGCCCGGCAGGTTTTCGTAAGCGTCTGCGCCAATGACAATCGGCAGCGAGCGGGCATCGCCGATTTTCAAGACGTAGCGGCCGGGCTTGCGCACCGTCGAAAAATCCAGCTCCGCGTGCTGCGCGAATTGTCCCCATGCCGAGTTGGTGATGAGTCGGGTTGGGCCGTGATAAACCAAGCGGCTGTCCTTGGTTTCGGCGACCAGCGTGAAGTCCGTTGGCAGCGGTGATTTGGAAAAAGCCAGCGCCACGCCGGCCGCGCGCACGTTGTAGCCGACTTGATTGGCGCGGATGAATATTTCCGCAGCGCCCGCCCGGCACAACATCAGCGCGGCCCACAAGAATGTAGCAGCCGACTTGAGGAGGCTCTTCCTGAAAAGCGGCCAGGCGGAAAGCGGAAAGCGGAAACTAAAATGAGCCTCCTCACGTCGGCTGTTACGAAGCAAGTGGGTTGGCGCGCGCGCTGTCACGGCGTTCCCTTCGGTTCGAGCAGTTCATCCACGCGGACGAATTGATAGCCTTTACCGTCGAGATAATCGAGCAACTCGCCGAAGCGCGCGTGAAACTTGTCTGCTCGGCCCGGCCCGGTGCCGATGTGCAGCAACAGAATAAAACCGTTCAACCCGTGTGGGTCTTCGCGTTCCCGCTTCACGATGCTGTCGAAGATGGCCTGCGACGAAACAAAATTCTTGTCCGCCTCGCCCGTGTAATCCGCGTTCGCGCGCGTGCCGGGGGTGAAGTTGATCAAGGTCAGCCCCAGCTCCGCGCTCCAGGATGCGATCTCCGAGTTGTAATATTCATAAGGTGGCAAGAAATAGCGGACGGCTTTCCGTTGCCCACCAAAGCGTTCGATCTTTTCCAAATTGGCATTGAGGTCGGAACGAAATTCTCCGCTGGTGACGAGAGTTTTCTTCGGGCCGTCCCACGGACAATAGAGCAGGTGTTTGTCGGAATGCGGCCCGAGGTAATGGCCTTCCGCAATGATTCGACGGATCAGGGGCGCGAAATTTGTGTCCGCCAGAAAATCGCCCGTAAAAAAGAAGGAGGCTCTGGCCTGATGTTTTTTCAGCTCGTTCAAAATCGTCGCGCCCCCTTCGGCGAAAGAGTGGCCGGTGAATGTCAGGGCGATGCGACGATCTTTCTTTGATCCGCGGATGATGCCGCCTTCACTAAATTCAAATTTCGATCTGGCCGGGTCGCTGATGGAATCTTGCGTCGCCAGTTTATTCGCGCGCGTCTCGTCAGCCCAGATGTTCAACGCAACGCACAGAACTGCAATAAAAGGAATGCCACGCATCTTGCGCAATCAAGGCTTCAACCATTTCACGAACCACTCCACCGCTTCCTGTTCAGATTCCGGCTTCACATGATGGCCGGTTTTTTCCTGAATGCGGATGGCGAAATGATCTTCCAATTTCATGGTGCGGTAAGTGGCCTGCGCGGCATCAGTGCATTCCTTGAGGCCGGGAAGCGGGGTGTGATTGTCTGAGTCGCCGTTGATGACCAGCAACGGACGAGGCGCGATCAATGACAACATTTCCGGCCCGTCAAACTCCGTGTAGATGCCGGGCACGACGCGGTCGTAGAATTTTTTCACAAACGCAGTGTCGGGCGTGGCGACGTTGGCATCTTTGGCGATGGCATCAAAAGCTTTTTGAATCGTCCCGATGCGGCCTTGCCAGTCGTTGTGGTCGAGCGCCCAGTGAAAACTTTGCACACCGATGCAAGAAACAGCCACGGCGATGCGCTTGTCCACGGCGGCGGCAAGATAAGTTTCAATGCCGCCCTTGGAAATCCCGATCAGGCCGATGCGTTTCGCGTCCACGTCCTTGCGGGTCTTGAGATAATCCACGAGCCGCATGACATCCCAGACGGTGTCGAAATAAAACGGATGCTCCTTCCCTTCCCGCCAGGCGCGGACGATGGCGTCCTCGTATTCAACGGTGCCTTTGCCCTCGCGGGTGCGTTCGCCGTGATAACGTGCGTCAATGGCCACGGCGATGAATCCTTGGTCCGCCAGTTTGCGACAGAGCGCGAGGACGCTTTGTTTGTTGCCGCCGGTGCCGTGCATGGCGATGACCACGGGGCGACGACCGTGGGACGGTTCCTGTTTCAAGAGGAAGCCCGGCACGCGCTGCGCGGCGTCGCTGGCGAAGGAGAAATGAAATTGCGACAGGCCATTGGTCGAAGGCACCGCCTCGACCTGGGCATCCAGCGGCACGCGGGGATGATGAATGAGCTTGAGGAAGTCGGCGCGGGAATCGGCGGCGTGAGCGCACGCCGCCGCAAGCAGACCTCCCGCGAGGAATAGAGAAAAGGGGAAACGCTTCATGCCCGCATATCAGCCAAAGCCAGCGGGAAATGGCAAGCTGCTTTTGTGTGACGCCCCTGCCCCGGCTCAGATTTTCATTTTTAAGAGTTGGCAATGCGCCGAACATTCGTATCGTAAACGCCGCACTTTTAACTGAACTAAAATTATGGCCAGAACCGAACGACACAAAATTCACAACCGCGAGTCCGTTGCCGAAATGCCGGAATGGATGAAGGAAAAGAACTGCCCGCACAAAAAGAAATACATGTCGGGCAAGCGCATCCAGCCGAAAAATCTCACCGGCAAGGAAAAGCTCACCTACATGGTGGACGAAGTTTTCCTCGCGTATAATTCCGCGCGGCTCAAGGAAGCCTGCCAGCTTTTCACCAACCAGATGCTCGCGCCGGACGTGACCATCGGCATGAGCATCAGCGGCGCGCTCACTCCCGCCGGTCTCGGCTGCTCTTCGATCATTCCGCTGATCAAGGCGGGCTTTGTGGATTGGATCGTTTCGACCGGTGCGAATCTTTATCACGACTTGCACTTCGCATTGAACTATCCGGTTCACTCCGGCAGTTTCAAATTCGATGACACCGATTTGCGCGACAACGACCTCGTCCGCATTTATGACGTGGTGATTCCTTATTCCGACGGCTTGATGGCCACGGATGAATTGCTCCGCGAAATGTTCATGCAACCGGAATTTCAAAAGGAAATGGGCACGGCGGAATTGCATCATCTCATCGGCAAATACGCCGCCGAGTGGGAGCGCAAGAACGGCTTGAAGGACGTAAGCGTGATGGCCGCCGCGTATCGCGCCGGCGTG
The DNA here is from genome assembly GCA_025363535.1 of Verrucomicrobiota bacterium. GTDB lineage: Bacteria > Verrucomicrobiota > Verrucomicrobiia > Limisphaerales > CAIQOK01 > CAIQOK01. Next base: position 5,035 of record JANYDP010000289.1, read on the forward strand.
CCGTGCTACACCAGTTCGCCGGGCGATTCAACCATCGGCATGAACGTCGCGGGTGTGGAATTGCGCGGCAGCAAGCTGCGCATGAATCCCTCGATTGACGTGAACGAAACCACCGGCATCGTCCTCGCGGCCAAGCGCGCCGGCGGTCGCAGTGGCGTGGTTCTCTGGGGCGGCGGTTCTCCGAAAAATTTTACGCTCCAAACTGAACCGCAGATTCAGGAAGTTTTGCGCATCAAAGAATTTGGCCAGGACTTTTTCATTCAAGTCACCGACGCCCGTCCTGACACCGGCGGTCTTTCCGGCGCGACGCCGGGCGAAGCCGTGAGCTGGGGCAAGATTGATCCAAACAAGCTGCCCGACGCCATCGTGTGCTACACCGACACGACGATTGCGATGCCGATCCTCACGCATTACGCGCTGGCGAAACACAAGCCGCGCAAGCTCAAACGCCTCTACGATCAACGCAGCAAAATCATCAAGGCGCTGACGAAGGAATACTTCATGCACAACGAAGGCGTGAAGATGCTGGATGGCAGCGATCCGGTTTATTGATTTTTCAGAAACACCAATATCGGCACGAAAATTTTCCGCCTCTC
>JANYDP010000329.1 GCA_025363535.1 Verrucomicrobiota bacterium
TACCCTTTCAACCGGTTGAAGCCGGCCACCACATCCTGCCGCACCGGCAACGAACCAAACAGGAAACCGAACCGGTCAGGATCACCCTGGCTATTCCGCGTATGAAACGAGCCAGACTGATACATCAGTCCCGCAATGGTCGAGTGTCGTTCACTTTCAAAAATCTGTTGTATCTCACCTGAAAAAATGTCGAGCTGGCCGAGATAACTCTGCGTGAAAAAAATGGGCGCGGCCGCAGTCACGGAAGTCAGATTCGTCAGCAGCGCTAGGCTGCCGCTGTTGCCGCCCGGATCGTTCACCCTCAGATCGGAATGTAGGTATGCCGCCAGCAGCAGCGTATGCGACTGCGGACTCCACTCGCGATGCCAGCCGGCCACCACCGTCGGCTCAATCGCATCCTGGGTGCGCAGAGCCGGATTGGCATCGGCGTTGTTGTAATACGGCGTCACATCGCCCGTACGACTCACCGAATCCGTCACCTCAAAATACAAACTGTCCTGCGGGCCGACCTGATGTTGGATGCGCGCCGCCACCGAACGTTCCTCCAGGTCATCGTTCGGGCGTGTCCCAGGATCGCGACGATACGATCCTTCCAGCGCGTACGCCGTTCCATCCACCACGCCAAATTGCGCCGCACTGACCGACCAGACTCCCCGGCTCAAATACTCAGCATCCGTAACCAGTCCCACCCGGTTGCGTTCAAAAAGCTGCGAATACTCCTGCTGCGACACCAGCCGCGAAAGCGAACTGCCGCCCACCGGCGAAAGCAGATTGGCCAGCAGATGTTCGGCAACGGCCGGCGTCTCATAGCGAAGATTGACCTGCTGCGGATCCAGCAAGGCCGTGTAGCTGTCCGACAAAAACTGGTGCGCCGCCCCGTTCGCATAATCCGCGCTCAACGCATTGCCCGCCTCGCGCAAACTCACGTCGCTCATTCCAACGTCGCGATAGATGCTCGCCAGATTCGCCCCGCTCACCGCGCGATCCTGATCCAGCAGCAGCCGCGAGCGATAGACGCGGCGGTTGTCGTTCAACTTCTGAGATTGTTCCAGTTCGCCGACCGCCTCGTTGATCCGGTTGCCCTGCTCCAGCAGCAACGCCGAGTAAAGCCACGCCGTCGGATCATTGGCGTCACGCTCCTTGGCCAGCGCCAGTTCGCGTTCTGCCCGGGATTTGTTGCCGAGTTCGCTCCACGCTTTGCCAAGATAGCTGCGGAACAAAGCACGCTGCGGTTCCAGTGTGGCGGCCACCTGCAGGTCGTCACGGCCTTCGGAAATGTTTCCACGCCGGATACGACAAAGCCCGCGACCCAGCCAGGCATTGCCAAACGCACCATCCATTGCGATGGCGCGGTTAAATTCCGCCATCGCCTCGCGGATATGATTCTGCGCGGCGAACGCAAAGCCCCGCAGTGTCACGGCCTCGGCGTTGCGCGGCGCGAGGGCGAGACTTTTTTCCAACGCAGCCAGCGCCAGCCTGGTGTGGCCGAAACTAAATTCCAGTTCGGCCACGCGCGCCCAGCCAAAACCAAATTGCGGCGCAAGCGCGACGGCAGCTTCGGCGGCGCGCAAAGCGGCGGGCAGCTTTGACTGCGCCTGAAACTGATAGGATCGGGCCAGCGCTTCGGTGGCGGAGTTTGTGGAAAGTAAAACCGTGTTGGTGGCCGGAACATTTTTCACCGCCACGATCAATGCGCGCAAAGCGGCGGCCAGGTTGCCGCTGGTCGGCAGCAAAGTTTCCGCCTGGTCCACTTTGCCGACGGACAACAGCAGTGCCGCGTAAAAAGTTTTTTCCGCCTCGGAAACCGGCACGCGCCCGTCCGGGTAAGCCGCCAGCGCCGCGAGCAAATCCCCGGCGCGATAAGCCGCGAGCGAGTCCGCCAACGCTGTTGGCTCAGGCGCGGCGAAGTGAAGTTCGCCCACGTCCAGCACGCCGGGATAATACAGGCACCATTGGATGATGTTGCGAGCGTCAATTACCGCTGTCTTCACGGGTGCCTGCCCCGGCTCGACCACGCCTTGTTCGCCACTCTTGAGTTGGATCGCGCCGAACGCATTCGACAAATCCACTTCGCCATCGAACATCGTCAGCACCGTGCGGCCATTGTCCGCAACCGCGAGATGAAATTCAGTTCCACGAATCGCCGCCGTGGCCGTACGCGTCTTGAACTGCACGTCCACCGGTTTGTCGCGATGAAAAAAATAGAGCAGCCCCTTGCTCAAACTGAACACCGGCTTGTCCGGCGCCTCGGGCAGCGGCTCGATGAGGAACTCCGACAGCTCGAACATGCGCAGCGTGCTTTGATCCAGCAGATGCAAGGTGGCGCGGCTGCGTTCGCCGGTGCGGACACGATCGGCAACCCGGAGGATTTGATTCGTCAAGGCCGTCGTCCACGTCGTCGCACCCGCGCGGGCGGCTTCCACCCGGCCTTCCTTTTCCAGCACGGTCACTTCATTCTTGCGCACCGGCGCGGCGGTGGCCGGCGCAAAAAAGGCGATCGCGCCCAGCCAAGCCAGAAAAAAGATTACCACGGAACGAGAAGGTCGGTAATTCATGGTGCGTGCTTATTCAAAGCTGGCTTCGGGAATTGATTGCCTGCATCTAGGCGAAGTCCCGGCCCCACGTCAAGCCAATCATCTGATTCAGGAAGATTTCAACCACGCTGGCAGGTCGGGCAATAAAACGTGCTGCGCGCCGCCTGCACCAAACGCTTGATCAAGGTTTTGCATTTGCGGCACGGCTGGCCGACGCGGTCATAAACCTGCAACCGCTCGGCGTAATAATCCGGCGCACCGGGAACGCTGCCAAAATAAAACAACCCGTCGCGCTCATCCGCACCCGCGTAGTTCAGGGGAATCGTGCTCCCCCGTTTGATCGCGTCGGCGAGTGTCTGGCGGATGGTCTGACGCAAGCGCGCCACCTGCGCGGGCTTCAGCCGTCGCGCCGCGAGCCTCGGCGAAATCCCGGCGCGGAACAGCGCTTCGCTCGCGTAGATGTTGCCCACGCCAGCCACCACGCTTTGATCCAGCAGTTTGACCTTGATCGGCTGCGTGGATTTTTTCAACGCGGCCGAAAAACTCCCGTCGGAAAATTCCCGGGACCACGGCTCCGGCCCCAGCCCCGCCAGCGAACTTACATCCAGTGTCAACCGGCCGAAATAGCGTGTGTCTTCGTAGATAAAATTCTCCCGGCCCAGATGCAAAACCACGGCGGCATGTTTCGGCAGCGGAGTTTTTTCGGGAGCAAGATACATGCGGCCCGTCATCCCCAAATGGCCGACAAGCGCGCGCGGCTTCCCGAGTCTGGAGCGGAGTTGGAAGACGAGATATTTTCCGCGCCGCGTCAGGCTGAGAAATGTTGCACCGACCAGGGCGCTCTGAAATTCCGCCAGGGTGGTGGGCTGCAAAACCTTGGGCCGCCGCACCTGCACAGAGCGAACTTTCCGGCCGCGCACCAGCGGCGCGAGGTGGCGCACGAGCACTTCAACTTCCGGCAGTTCGGGCATCAGCTCGTCACCAGCGTTCCGACTTTTTCCCCCATGACGACCCGCCGCAGATTGTGCGGCCGGAACAAATCAAACACCACGATCGGCATCTTGTTGTCCATGCACAGCGAGAAGGCCGTCGAATCCAGCACCTTCAACTGCCGTTGCAGCGCGTCTAGGTAGGTGATCTGCGCGAACCGTTTCGCCTTGGAGTTTTTCTTGGGATCGCTGTCGTAGATGCCGTCCACCTTGGTCGCCTTGAGGATGGCTTCGGCACCGATTTCGTTGGCGCGCAAAGCCGCCGCCGTGTCCGTGGAAAAATAAGGATTGCCCGTGCCGCCGCCAAAAATGACCACGCGGCCCTTTTCCAGATGCCGCACCGCACGGCGGCGGATGAACGGCTCGGCCACCTGCGTCATGGTGATGGCGCTCTGCACGCGTGTGGCCACGCCGAGTTTTTCCAGCGCATCCTGCAACGCCAGCGCATTGATGATCGTGGCCAGCATGCCCATGTAATCGCCGGTCGCCCGCTCGATGCCGCGCTCGCTGCCAGCCAGTCCGCGAAAGATGTTGCCGCCGCCAATGACGATGACGACTTGCACGCCCAGTTCCCGCACCTCGCGTACTTGCTCGGCCATGCTTTGCAATGCCGGAGCGGAGATGCTCACGCCGTTTTCGCCGCCGAGGGCTTCACCGCTGAGTTTGAGCAGGACGCGGCGGTATTTGGGATGGCTGCTTTTTTTCATGCGTAATAAATCGTCGCTGACTGCGCGGCACGTTTTACCAGCCCAAACGAACCAGGTCAATGAAGTCTCTCCTGGGTAGTGTTCTGATATTGCGATGACGAGGTAACGGGTCATCCGGCAAAGCACTTCTTACGTCGTGCCCTACGGCCAGAACATCCTTTCCTCCTGTCATAGGAATTGATGACCTGTTTGCATCTTGAAACATTTGCTTATTCCCAGACTCTTTACGGGTGAAGTTGTTCATCCTTCTGCTCACGTTCTGCGCCTTGTGCCGCCCGTGCGAAATATCTGTCGCGGCCGGCACCAACGCCTTTGTGCCGGCCAACCCGCCGGAGATGAAACCGCTCACCGATCGCACTTCGCCCGCCCATCGGACGGCCCGGCTTTTCCAGCACGGCGTCAATCTGGGCAATTATCTGGAAGCCCCGTCGGACTGGGGCGTGCGGGTTTCCGCCGGGGAATTTGACCAGATGCACGCGGAAGGTTTTGATCATATCCGTGTGCCGGTTGGCTGGCATCGCCACACCGGCCCTGGCCCGGACTTCATCATCTCGCCCGATTTTTTTGGCCAGGTGGATTTCGTTGTCACCAATGCGTTCGCCAGCCACCTGGCCGTACTGGTCAACCTGCATCACTTCGGCGAGTTCGACACCAACCCGGTTGAATCCACGGACAGATTGCTCGCCCTCTGGCGGCAGATCGCCGCGCATTACGCAAAGTTTCCGCCGACACTGGCCTTTGAACTGTTGAACGAACCGCATGACCACGCGACGACGACGGTGGTCAATCCCATTTACGCCCGCGTCCTCACGGACATCCGCCAGACGAATCCAAACCGCACCCTTTTTGTCGAGCCGGGCAACTGGGGCAATATTGATGAACTAAAAAACCTGGTGCTGCCGGCGGCCGATGACAACCTCATCGTGTCCGTGCATTGCTACGAACCGTTTCGCTTCACGCATCAGGGCGCGGGCTGGTCCGGCCCCGATGTGAAAGTGCAGGGCATCCAGTTTCCCGGGCCGCCCGCCACGCCGCTCGTGCCCGATCCGGCGCTCAAGCTGAACCCGTGGGTGGCGGAATGGATTCAGAACTACAACACCCTCCCGACGGAAAAAAATCCCAGCAGTCCGGCGGCCTTCACTGGCAGGCTGAAGCTGGCCCATGAATGGTCGGAGCATTACGGCCGCCCGGTTCACGTCGGAGAATTTGGCTGTTACACCAAGGCGGACCCGGAATCGCGCGTCCGGTTTTATGCCGCGATTCGCCGCACGCTCGAAGAACAAAAGCTCGGCTGGGCCGTCTGGGACTGGAGCGGCAGCTTCCGTTACTGGGATAAAAGAAAGAACGAACCAGTGTCTGGAATGCGCGAGGCGCTGTTCGGGAAATGACCACTACGCCGTTTCGGCGCGCAAAAGATTTTCGTAAGCTCCCTGGATTTTTTTGACGCACGCGGCACGACGCAATTTCCACCCGTCTAATGCGACGGCCTCCACAATTCCCCAACTGCTCATGGCCAGAAACACCCCTTGCGCCGAAAGCAATTCCTTCGGGCGCGGCGACATCTCTTTTGCCGGGAGGTTCAGCTTGCGGCATATTTCGAGGACGGCCAGACGTGTCACCCCCGGCAAAATCCCGGCGGCCAGCGGCGGCGTGCAGACTCTGCCTCCCTTCACCCAGAATAAATTGCTGGTCGTGCCTTCGACCGCGCGCCCCCGCGTATTCAACAGCAGCGCCTCGTCGGCACCGGCGGCATCCGCTTCGGCGCGGGCGAGGATTTGCGGCAGCTTGTTGGCGTTTTTGAACTGCGCCAGCGGTTCGTTCGCGGGGAGCCGACGGCCAGCTGTGACCAGCTTCCAGAGCGGCGGCCTATCCAGGTTGATCTGCGGCACTGGATGCAGGCTCATCACAAATGAAGGGGAATCCGCACCCTTGGGCGAATAGCCACGTTCGCCCACGCCGCGCGACAATGCCAATCGTAACAGGGCTTCCGGCATTTTGTTTTTCCGGATGAGTTGCGCGGCGAACTCTTGGATTTGCTCCGGGGAAAACGGTGGACGGATTTTCAAATACCTGGTGCCGTGCAAAAATCTTTCCATGTGCTGCGCCCAGCGAAACGGTTTGCCCTGACAGATCCGCACGGCTTCAAACAAGCCGTCACCGTAGAGAAAGCCCCGGTCAAAAACCGAAACCACCGCCCGCGCTTCGGGAACAAACTGACCATTGAGAAAAACGATCACCGGCAAGTTTTACCGGAGAAGCCTTGAAACGGGGAGAAAAAAGTCGATTGAACCGCCAATCCGCGCTGATCGCCACCAATGGAAGAATGATCAGCAGAGGTGGCGCAGATTGGCGATTTCAAAATAAGTTGTCCGGTTTTCTCTGGAACCGGCATTTATAGACAGATGCAAGAGATGGATGATATGACGCTGCTGCGGGAATACGCCACGCGCAATTCCGAAGCCGCCTTCGCGGAACTGGTTTCGCGGCGCGTCAGCTTCGTCTATTCGGCGGCGTTGCGGCAGGTGCGCAACCCGCATCTGGCGGAGGAAATTACTCAGGCCGTGTTCATCATCCTCGCGCAAAAGGCCGGGCGGATTTCCGACAAAACCATTCTTCCCGGCTGGCTGTTCAAAACCACACGCTTCGCGGCCACCGCCCAAACGCGCGCCCGAGTGAAACGCCAGCAACGCGAGCAGGAGGCCCACATGCAAACCGAACTTCAATCCATCGCGCCCGATCCACTCTGGGAACAACTATCGCCGCTGCTCGACGAGGCGCTGGCCACGCTCGGCGAAACCGACCGGCAGGCCGTGCTGCTGCGTTTCTTTGAAAACAAATCTTTGGCAGAAGTCGGAAATACATTAGGCACCGGCGAAGACACCGCGCGCAAGCGGGTCAGCCGCGCGCTGGAAAAACTGCGGAAGTTTTTTTCCAAACGCGGCGTAGCTTCGACGACGACCATCATCGCCGGAGCGATCTCCGCGAACTCAGTGCAAGCCGCGCCCGCTGCGGTGGCAAAATCTGTGACCGCCGTGGCGATTGCCAAAGGCGTGGCGGCTAGCGGTTCAACCTTAACCCTCAGCAAAGGAGCATTGAAGCTTATGGCGTGGACAAAAGCGAAAACGGCGGTGGTAACGGTTGTCCTGGGTTTGTTGGCGGCGGCGGGAACCGCAACCTTGGTCGTAAAAAATCATATTAAAGCTAGGCAGTATGTCACGGCGCATGAACCATGGTCGGATGTTGGGTCGGCGACTCCCAAATCAACGCTGCAAAGTCTGCTTTGGGCATTGTCGAATGAAAACTGGGATCGCGCTCAGCAGTTAATGCAGTGGGATGAAAAGGGAACACCAGCCAGCCCGTTCTCATTGGAGGACTATCAAAAACTGGTTCTACAAACACTGGCATCAAACACCAAGCAGCTCGCGTCATTTCGGATTCTTTCAATTACCCCGGCAGCACAACGGAACGAATTCATCGTGAAGTTGGAAAAATCATTCAAAGATAGCCGGATCGTTCCGTTTTCTGTGACTGCAAAACTCCGCCGCGTCGGGGATCAATGGCGCGCAGTTGGCCAAGTCGAATATTTTGCGGGCTACAACATGTCCACCTTGCTTCCGTTTACTGGGTCGTTTTGAATTGAATCAAACTCGTGCCAAGCCGCGACCCCTTGATCTGCTGGTGGTGGAGCAATTGATGTAGGCCAGCGGTCTGGCAGCGCGCCCCCTCCCAAAGCGCCAGAGGACTG
>JANYDP010000331.1 GCA_025363535.1 Verrucomicrobiota bacterium
TTCAGGCGCGAACTGCCCTGGAAGCGTTGCGCCAGCGCCCTGAAGATGGAGCCTGCCTCAGCCAGATCTCCCAAATTGTGCGAAGCTATTTCATCGCCGCCTTTCAGCTTCCGCCAGGCGAATTGACCACCGCCGAATTCAGCCGGGCCATTTCAGACAGTTTTGGGATTGGCCCCGAACTGGCCGCCAACGCGACGGGCTTTCTTGGCCGTTGTGACGAGCAAAAATTTTCACCCGCGAAACCTGTGGCCGCATCCGGAGCGGTGGAGCAGGCGCTGGCCTTGATTACCCAGGCGGAAGCGCGCCGCGCGGCGACCGAACACTCAGACTTTCCCCGCGCATGAACGAGAGTTTTGAATTTCAAAATCCCTGGCTGCTCGGCCTGCTCGCCCTGCTGCCGGTTTATGCGCTGCTGCTGGGGCGGCCCGGAAAACTTTCGGCCCTGCGTTTTTCCAGCGCGGACATTGCGCGGGCGGCGGGCGCGCAGGCGCGAGCGGCGGCAGGTCGGTTCATGATTTTTTTCCGCCTGCTGGTGGTGGCTCTCGGCATCGTGGCGCTGGCCGGGCCGCGACTTGCCAACCAGCACATTGAAACGGAAACGCCTGGCATTGACATCATGCTCGTGCTCGACCTTTCATGGTCCATGATGGCCATTGACATGGGCCGGCCCGAAGAAAAAATCACCCGCTACGAGATCGCCTCGGAAGTGCTGGGCGATTTCATCAAGCAACGTCCGGGCGACCGCATGGGACTGGTGGCGTTCTCCGGCGTGCCGTATCTCGCCAGTCCGCTCACGCTCAATCACGAATGGCTCGCGGAAAATCTCCGCCGGATGCACATCGGCACCATTGGCGATCTCGGCACGGCCATTGGTGATGCGATTGCCGTGGCGGCGAAGCGGCTCAAGGCCGTGCCCAACAGCAAGAGCCGCGTCATCATCCTCCTGACCGACGGCGACAACAACAAAGGCGAGATTGAACCCTTGCCCGCCGCGCAACTCGCCGCGTCACTCGGCGCGAAGATTTACACCATCGGCATCGGCATTGAGAAGCCGTGCCATCTTCCGGCGTTCGATCCGGCGACGGGAAAACTCAAGCTGGATGCGGCGGGGAACATTACGCCGACCCTTTTGTTGCAGCCGGCCAACTATTCCGTGCTCGGAAAAATCGCCGAGCTCTCGCACGCGCAATTTTACCGGGCCACGAACCGCCGCGAACTTCAAAACATTTACGCGGACATCAACCGGCTGGAAAAATCCGAGGTCAAGCTGCGGCGTTACGCGACGTATCAGCCGTTGTTTCATTGGCCATTGCTGGCGGCGCTTGGTGTGCTGGCGCTCGAAATGGTTTTGTCGAACACCCGCTATCGTCGTGCGCCTTGAGGGATTTATGAAAATCGTAAATCGCAAATCATAAATCAAAAATGCCCTGGGATTTTTCACATCCACACTTTGAAGCGCCGCGCTGGCTGCTGCTGGCGGTGGTCGCGCCCGTGTTGCTCGCGCTGCTCCAGCGTTACGCGGCGGCGCAGCGGCGGCGGCAGTTGGCACAGATGGCCTCGCCGCGATTCGTGGCTGAGTTGGTGGTTTCGCACAGTCCGGCGCGACGGGGTTTCAAAAATGTTCTTTTGCAGCTTGCCTGGGTTTGCGCCGGACTTGCGCTGGCGCGGCCGCAGTGGGGCGAGGTGCAGGCCACCGGCCAGTGGCTCGGCGAAGATGTCGTGTTCGCGCTCGATTGCTCCAGCAGCATGTTGTCCACGGACGCGCGGCCCAATCGTTTGCAGCGCGCCAAGTTTGCGATCCTGGATTTTGTCCGGCGTCATGGTCGGGGTCGCGTGGGGTTGGTGGCGTTTGCCGGCGGTTCGTTTCTGCAATGCCCGCTGACGCTTGACTATGATGTTTTTGAAACCGCTTTGCTGGCGCTTGATGAAAAAACCATTCCGATCCCCGGCACGGACATTGGCCGGGCCTTGAAGGAAGCCGCGCAGGCGATGCCCAGGCAAAGCCAGCGCAAACTTGTCGTACTCGTGACCGATGGCGAGGATTTGGAAAGCGGCGGCGTCAAGGCGGCGCAAACTTTGGCGACGAACGGCGTGGTAGTTTTTGCCGTGGGCGTCGGCTCGCCGACGGGCAGCGAAATAAAAATCCTCAATGCGGCGGGCCAGGAGGAGTTGGTTCACGACGCCAACGGGGAAACGGTTCACAGCCGGCTCGACGACAAAACGCTCCAGGCGATTGCGCTGGCGGCGGGCGGAAAATATTATCCGCTCGGCGCGCTCGGCGAAGGACTTGCCCAGGTGCGGCTGGCGGTGGAGAATCTGGATGCGACCTCCGGCCCGGCGCACACGCGGTCGCGGGGCGTGGAGCGATTTCAATGGCCGCTCGGAGCGATGCTGGGGCTGCTGGTGATGGAGTCGTTGCTGGGCACGCAGCGCGGAAGACGGAACAACTGAAATGAAACATCGAATTTTGAACATTGAACGCCGAACATTGAATGCCGCGCATGGCTGCGTGCTTCGGAAAATTCAGCGTTCAGCCTTCAGCGTTCGAGGTTCGATGTTGCTGCTTTTCACCTTCCCGGTTTTGGGGGCACCCACCGAGTCAACCAATGTGCCGGCCTCTCTCTCCGCGCCGGTGGTGATCGAGACTGCGCGGGGTTTTTACAACGTCGGGACGGAGAAGTTTCGCGCGGGCCAACTGGGCGAGGCGGAAACTTTGTTGCTCGCTTCGGTTTCCAAACAGGATGAACCCCTTCAGCCGCGTGCGCTTTACAACCTGGGCCAGGTTCGTTTTGCACAAGGCACCGAGGAATTGAAAAAATCCGCTTCACCCAAAGCCACCGCCGAGCGCAGTCGTGCTGCTTCCGCCATCGGAGCCGGCGCGATCCAGCAGGCCGAGTCCGCGCTCGCCGGAAATGACATTCAACCGATGGTGGACGCCTATGTTGCTGGTCGCGGCGCGCGAAAGGAATTGCGCGCGGCATCGGAAGCGGTGCGGCGGGCGATGGCGGCGCATGGAAAAACCCTGATCAAGTGGCGGCGCGCGTTGAGCGATTTTCAAAGCGCGGCGGAGTTGCATCCGGCCGACACGAACGCGAATCACAACGCCGAAGTGGTGGCGAAAGAAATCGCCCGGCTCATTGACAGCATGAAGGAAATGCAGCCGATGGCCCAGCCGATGGCGGGTCAGGCCGGGCGTTTGAAAGATTTGCTGGCGCAACTCAAGGGCAAGATTCCCGCACCGAACATGCCGCCCGGCGCCCCGGGCGGCGACGACAAGGACGACGACGACGGCACGGATGGGAAAAAAGACGGCGACGGCACGACCGTGGAATCATTAACTGGCATGAAGGAAGGCGAAACGGATGGGGGAAAAGAAATGGGCCGCACGTTGTCCTTGGATGAGGCGGCGCGCTTGCTGGACGGACTGCAACCTGACGGCAAGTTGCTCCCGATGGGGCAGGGGGAGCAGGGCAAGCCGAGGGATTGGAAAGGGAAAACCTGGTGACATGCGAAAACTTTGCCCAAATTTTTTCGTGGTGGGTCTGAATTTCCGCAAGGTTTTGGACTGTGCCAGTCCTCTGGCTCTTTGGAGCGGCTTGCACAGCAATCGAAAGCGCCAGAGGACTG